>JAVZUI010000035.1:0-18300 GCA_038879095.1 Pyrobaculum sp.
AGTTTTTAACAAACCCGCCCTCCTACTCCACCACCATGTCCTCGCAGGTAAACGCATACAAGTCGCTGTACGGAGACCAGTGGGAAAAAGACTACGTACCAGCCCTAGTAGAAATGATGAAAATGGCAGCGGCGAAGTAATTCCCTATATTTTTAGTTTACTCGTCAGAGTGGTGAGCGTCCTCTAGTCTGTCTGTGATGGGGTTTCTTTAGTGTGATTCGAGGTCTTTTTTGAATGTCTCTGTGAGCGCCTTGGCTAGGTGTGCGTATGGGCTTTTTTGTTTTTCTAGGCAGTGTGTAAATTTGTCAAACCAGGGTTTTATGAAGCGGCGGTAGAAGTCTTTTCTTAGCTCTCTGCGTCCTAGGTCTTCTACGTCGGCTGTGGCGGCTAGGAATTCTAACATGGCGGGGAGGTAGTCTGGGAGCTCTTTCCGGACGTCCATGTCGAAGCCGAAGGTCTTATAGTAACTTAGTATTTGGTGCATGTACCACCCCCTCTCGCGGCTGTCTTCGCCGAGGGCCCACCAGCCTGCGTAGGGGGGGCACTTGGGGGCTAGTTCGAACATGTCTACCCGGTGCTCCTCGATGTTGACCTCCTCCGCCCGTCTTATAAACTCGGCGAGTTGGGGGAGTTGGAGCTCCTCCGCCAGCGCCTCTATTTCTTTTTTCAGCTTGAGGACCTCTGTGGGGTTGTCTATCGCCCTTGCGGCTACGGCGTATACCACTTTGTAGACTTGCACACTGCCTCTACCGGGGGTATTTAAATATGTGGTTTATGGGGTTAACCGCCACGCTTTTCCGCCGCTGTGGCGGCTGTGGACATGAAGAACGGGTGGACTCTCTTGGTGATGTCTGTCACCGTGTTGGTGTACGTGGTGTATCTCGCAATGGCTGTGTGGACTTTTTACAACATGCCGCCCATCCCGGAGCGCGTGGAGACTAAAAGCGGCGCCCTCTTGTTCACGGGGCAGGACGTAGTTGAGGGCAAGGTCTTGGCGCAGAAGTACGGCTTGTTGGACTACGGCTCGTTCTTAGGCTTCGGCGGATACTTCGGCATCGACTACGTGGCCTACACCATGAAGCTTTATGTGGACAAGGTGGCGCAACTCAGGGGGATATCCTTCTCAGAGGCCACGGCCCCCGAGATTAAGAAGTTGCTGACCCCCGTCTTTGAGGTTAGGGGGTCTTTCTTCGCGTCGCCGGCGGGGCGGGTAGTGGTCAGCGACGAGTTTGGCAAGGCCTTTGGCCAAGTGGTGGAGTTTTATAAACAGTACTTCGGATCCAAGGCCGAGGAGGTGGGGCTTAGGCCTAACCTCATCACCAATGAGGAGGAAGTGAGGAAGATCGCCGCCTTTTTTACCTGGGGCGTGTTGATCGCCATGGCTAACTACACCAACGGCTTCCCCTACATGCCGGGGATCCTCGGGCCTAACATACACGTCACAACGTCGACGTGGGTCACCTTCTTCATCCTCTTGCTGGTCATAATGCCGCTGGCGGGCTACATCATTTTAAAGTTTTTAGACTACTGGAAGGAGCCGAGGATATCCCTTGAGCTGCCGCCGCCTTCGCCGACGCAGAGGCTGGCCCTCCTGGGCTTCGTCTTGGCGGTGCTGGGCCTCTCGGTGCAGGGACTGCTCGGCGGCTACCTAATGCACAAGTACACAGAGCCCACCTCGTTGTACGGCGTCCAGGGGATAAACTCCGTCTTGCCTTTCAACGTGGCCAGGGCGCTTCACTACAACTTGGCTATTCTGTGGATAGCCGTGTCTTGGGTCTCCTTCGCCCTCTTCGTCTTGCCCTACCTGGGGGTGCAGCTGTCCAAGGCCAAGGTGTTGGCAATCTTGGGAGCTGGTGCCTTCACGGCGTTGGGCATACTCTTGGGCATATGGGCCTCCTACCTGGGCTACCTCCCCGACCCGTGGTGGTTCATTGTGGGGTCCCAGGGCAGGCCTGTGGTGAATCAGGGCACTCTTTGGCTTCTCCTAGTGGCGGCTCTGCTGGCCTACTTGTCTCTGGCGGTGTGGAAGGCCTCTAAGACCTCGCCGGAGCCCATACGGCCGCTTGTAAAAATCCTCTCCATCGCCCTGGCCGGCACCGCCTTCGGCGCTTTTATCGGCGCCCTGCCCGTCGTAGCTCCGTGGCCCCACTTCACCATCGACGAGTACTTCCGCTGGATTTTAATACACTCGTTTGTAGAAGGCTTCTGGCCCGCCATCGTCATCCCCATACTGCTCATTCTGCTGGTTATAGCCGGCATGGTGCCGCCAAAGATGGCGGTGGCGGCGGCGGGGATAGACGCCACGCTGGAGATTGTGACTGGGATGATAGGCACGGCCCACCACTACTACTGGGGCGGCCAGCCCACTCTGTGGATGTACCTAGGGGCCGCCATGTCCACACTCGAGGTCCTGCCCATCGGATTCTTAATCGCATATGCGCTAGTCTTGTGGAGGAGGGGTGAGTACAAGACGGAGCTTCAGAAGACCCTCCTGACGTTTGTATTGGTGGCCGCCTTCGGAGGCGCGATAGGCGTCGTGGCCTTCGGCGCGGGGCTGATCAACATGCCCGTGGTCAACTACTACCTACACGGCTCTCAGGGAACTATGGTGCACGCCCACTTGGCGATGCCTCTGGCTTACGGCGTGCCCACCATGTTGATGTGGGTGGTGGCCTTCACCCTTGCGGGGGCCTTCGGCGCCGCGCAGTTGAGAAGGCTTAGGACGGCGGTTGTGGTAATGGCGGCCGGCTTCTACTTACAAGTCCTCCTGTCGCTGGCTTTGTTAATGACCAACCAGTTTATTGTAACCACCTCGCAGGGGTACTGGGCCTCTAAGGCGCTGTTCGCCCCAGACGGCTCGCCGGGCTTCTGGCAGAGGCCAGACATAGAGACGTACGTCTGGCTCAGAATGTTGGGAGACGTAGTGGCGGCAAGCGGCATAGCCGTGTTTTTAATAGAGATGCTGAAGGGGCTCCCCAACGCGTTGAGAGTTAAGACTTCTGGTTAACTTAGTTAACCTTATAGTTTTTTATACAACCCGTTTCTTTTTTATGGTCACCACAAGTAGGCGCCAGCTTTTGGCCGCCTCCGCCTCGGTTGGCGTCGCCGCTGGTGTTTTGGCGCTTGCTCAAAACCTCCAGTACCTCAAGCCGCTTGCGCAGTTTGTGGATAATAGGCTTCAGTACCCGGACAGGAGCTGGGAGGAGCTCTACAGGAGGAGGTGGCAGTTTGACAAGGTGGCCCGCTCCACCCACGGGGTGAACTGCACCGGCTCCTGCTCGTGGAACGTATATGTGAAAGACGGCCTCATCGTGTGGGAGCTGCAGGCCACGGACTACCCCGACATCGCCCCGGACATTCCTAACTATGAGCCGCGGGGCTGTCCCAGAGGGGCGTCGTTTTCGTGGTACGTCTACTCGCCGCTGAGGGTGAAGTATCCCTACGTACGCGGCGTGTTGTTAAACATGTATAGGCAGTTTAAACAACAGACGGGGGACCCGGTGGAGGCTTGGCGTAGGATTGTTGAGGACCCCAACAACCGCGCCGCGTATCAAAAGGCCAGGGGGAAGGCCGGCTGGGCAAGGGCCACGTGGGACGAGGCGCTTGAGCTAATCGCCGCGGCTTTGATATACACAATTAAGAAGTACGGCCCCGACAGGATCTACGGCTTCACCCCCATCCCCGCCATGTCGCCGGTCAGCTACGCGGCTGGGGCTAGGTTTATTGAGCTCATCGGAGGCGCCATGGGCTCGTTCTACGACTGGTATGCCGACTTGCCGCCTGCCAGCCCGCAGATGTGGGGAGAGCAGACCGACGTCCCGGAGTCCGCCGACTGGTTCCATGCGCAGTACATGATCGTCTGGGGGACTAACCTGCCTATGACCAGGACTCCGGACGCCCAGATGTATACGCAGGCCAGATACAGAGGCGCGAAGGTTGTGGTGGTGAGCCCGGACTACAGCGAACATGTGAAGTTCGCAGACTTGTGGGTCCCCCTGGCGCCGGGCACAGACGCCGCCTTTGGCCTTGCCGCGGCCCACGTGGCGCTTAAGGAGTTTTACGTGGACAAACAGTTTAAGTGTCTGAGGGAGTACGCCAGGCGTTACACCGACCTGCCCTTCTTGGTGGTGCTGGAGCCTCTTGGGGACGGGACGTACGCTTACGGCAGGTTCCTCCGCGCCTCCGACGTCCCGGAGCTTAAGGACAAGGTTGGGCAGAACCCAGAGTGGAAGACTGTGGTGTTGCAGAGAGACGGCTCTCTCGCAGTGCCGTACGGCTCAATTGGCTTTAGGTGGGACGGAAGCGGCAAGTGGAACCTACAACTAAAGGGCGTCACCGCAAAGGGCGAGGGGGACATCGACCCAGTTCTATCCGTGATGGAGCTCGGCAACTACGAAAAGGTCGGCGTAAAGTTCCACGCCGTAGACTTCGAGCAGAAGGTCTTTGTAAGAGAGGTGCCAGCCGTCAAGGTTGGCGACAAGTACGTCACCACTGTGTTTGACCTACTGGCGGCTCACTTGGGCGTGAAGAGAGGCGACTTGGGCGGCGACTACCCCGCCGGGTACGACGACCCCAAGCCCTTTACGCCCGCCTGGCAGGAGCCCATCACGGGGGTGTCACGCGACTTGGCTATACAGGTGGCGAGGGACTTCATGAACACAGCGATTTACTCAAGGCCGGTGTTTGGAAAGCCCTCCGACCCGCCCTTCTTCGGCGACGACGCGACGCCTTGTGGCGGCAGGGCGATGATCTTCGTGGGGCCCGGCATAAACCACTGGTACCACGCAGATTTGATATACCGCTCCGTCCTCTTGTTGGTGCTACTCGGCGGGACCCAGGGCAAGAACGGCGGCGGCTGGGCCCACTACGTGGGCCAGGAGAAGATCAGGACTTTGATTGGCTGGTCTACCTTAGCCTTTGCGCTAGACTGGCTGAGGCCGCCTAGGCAACAGAACTCGCCCAGCTACTGGTACGTGCATACAGACCAGTGGCGCTACGACCCGGTCACCACCTCCGGCATATTCCCAGCGCCGTGGGCGAAGAGGTGGAAAGACATGCACGAGGTGGACGCCAACGTCATCGCGGTGAGGCTGGGCTGGCTGCCCTTCTATCCCACGCTGAACGTAAACCCGCTGGACCTGGGCGCGAGGCTGGTGCAAGAGGCGAGGGCCGCCAACGTCCCAGACGCGCAGCTAGGCGCCTACGTGGCTAGGAGGGTGGCGGAGATGCTTAAAAACGGCGAGGTTAAGTTCGCCATCGAGGACCCAGACGCCCCTGAGAACTGGCCGAGGGTGTTGTTCGTGTGGAGGGCCAACTTGCTGGGCTCTTCTTCTAAGGGCCACGAGTACTTCTTAAAGCACCTACTAGGCACAGACAACAACGTGAGGAACAGAGAAGTGGCTGTGGAGAACAAGCTTGTGAAAGAAGTTACCATACGCCCGGCCCCCGAGGGCAAGCTAGATCTATTAGTAGTTTTGGACTTCCGCATGGCGACCTCCGCCGTCTACGCCGACGTTGTGTTGCCGGCGGCCACTTGGTATGAGAAGTACGACTTGTCTATGACTGACATGCACACGTTTATCCACCCGTTCACGCCCGCCATCGACCCGCCGTGGGAGACGAAGAGCGACTGGGAGATCTTCAAGGCTCTTGCAAAGAAGTTCTCAGAACTTGCGCCGAAGTACCTCCCCCAGGAGGCCTATGACGTGGTGATGACTCCGCTGATGCACGACACTGCGGCCGAAATCGCGCAGCCATACGGCGAGGTTAAGGACTGGAAGAAGGGCGAGGCAGACGTAGTCCCGGGGAGGACAACTCAAAACGTGGCTCTCGTGAGGAGGAGGTACTGGGACGTCTACGACATGTACGTGTCGCTTGGGCCGCTGGTGGTGACTGCGGGCTTGTCGGCTAAGGGGATACCGGCGTTTAGGCCCGTGGAACAGTACGCGTGGCTTAGGGAGAGAAACGGCGTGTCGCAGCCCACGTCAGATTATGTAAAGGCGCAGTGCGCCAACGTGGGCGGCTGCCCCAGTCTCGAAACGGATAAGAAGGCGGCAGAGACGATACTGGCCATATCCCCTGAGTCGAACGGCGAGGTGGCGTACATGGCTTGGAGCAACCTCGAGAGGGTCACAGGTCTGCAATTAAAAGATCTGCCGGCTAGGGAGATGAGGATTACCTTCGATGACATTGTGGCTCAGCCCAGGAGGGTGACCACGTCGCCTGTGTGGAACGGCATCGAGGCGCCGGGCCGCACCTACTCGCCGTTTACTGTGAATACCGAGAGGCTGGTGCCTTGGCGTACTCTCACCGGAAGACAGCACTTCTACATAGACCACGAGTGGTTTAGAGAGCTCGGCGAGGCGTTGCCGATTTACAAACGCCCGCTGGACAGCTACAAAGTGGCGTTTGTCGCCGAGGCGGGGGTGAAGGACTTCTGGTACGACCCCGCCAAGTACAGAGTAGAGACCGGCGGCAGGAGGCAGTTAGTGCTGAGATTTCTAACGCCCCATGGCAAGTGGAATATACACTCAGAATATTGGGACAACCTCATCATGTTGACACTGTTTAGAGGCGGGCAGGTGGTGTGGATTAACGACGAGGACGCCAGATGGGCCGGCATTAACGACAACGACTGGGTTGAGGTCATAAACGCAAACGGCGTGATTGTGGCGAGAGCTGCCGTTAGCCCTAGAATTCCAAGAGGCACGGCAATTATGTACCATGCACAGGAGCGGCATGTGTATGTGCCTATTTCTCCAACCACAGGTAAAAGAGCGGGTATTCACAACAGCGTCACAATTGCCTTCTTAAAGCCGACGAAGATGGTGGGCGGATATGCGCAGCTGAGCTACGGCTTTAACTACTACGGGCCTACTGGCGTAAATAGAGACACGCTTGTGATTATAAGACCTGCCGGTGGGGTGAGGCTATGAAGGTCCGGGCGCAGATCTCAATGGTTATGAACTTGGACAAGTGTATTGGCTGCCACACGTGTTCAATTACTTGTAAAAATGTGTGGACTAACCGCGCCGGCGCTGAGTACATGTGGTGGAACAACGTGGAGACTAGGCCGGGCCCCGGCTACCCGAGGCAGTGGGAGAACCAAGACAGGTACAACGGCGGGTGGGCGCTGGACGGCGGGAGGCTCAGGCTGAGGATTGAGATTAAGAAGGACTACAAGCCTCCCGGCCTCGACGACTACTACCACCCGTGGACTTACGACTACGAGGTGTTGTTTTCGGAGAAGCAGTTTGACCAACAGCCAGTGGCCAGGCCTGTGTCGTTGATTACAGGCGACCCCATGGACGTCAAATACGGCCCCAACTGGAACGACGACTTGGCCGGCGCCGACCTCATATTAGAAGACCCGTCTCTAAGCGGCGTTCAGAAGGAGGTCTACGCCCAGTTTAAAGACGTGTTTATGATGTACCTGCCGAGGATCTGCAACCACTGCCTCAACCCGTCGTGCCTAGCCGCGTGTCCTAGAAAGGCCATATACAAGAGGGAGGAGGACGGCATCGTCTTAGTGGATCAGAACAGGTGCAGGGGGTACCGCTTCTGCGTCGCCGCGTGTCCATACAAGAAGGTTTACTACAACTGGAAGGCTGGGAAGTCTGAGAAGTGTATCCTCTGCTACCCGAGGGTGGAGGCTGGCCAGCCGACTGTGTGTGCGCTGACGTGTGTGGGCAAGATCCGCTACATGGGCGTGTTGCTCTACGACGCGGACAAGGTCTTAGACGTAGCCGCCGAGGCGGACCCCAAGAATCTGGTGAGGAGGTTTATCGACGAGGTGTTGCTAGACCCCAACGACCCCGCCGTTGTCTCCGCGGCTAGGGACGCCGGCATTCCAGACGACTGGATTACGGCGGCTAGGAGGTCCCCCGTGTATAAGATGGTTAAGGTCTGGCGCGTGGCCTTTCCGCTTCGCCCAGAGTTTAGGACTCTGCCCATGATATTCTACGTGCCGCCGCTCAGCCCCGTGGTGACCACCTTTGAGAAGTACTACGGCGCGAAGATCACAGACGTACTGCCCAAGGTGTCGGACCTTAGGATCCCCATCCAGTACCTGGCCAACATGTTCACGGCGGGGGACGCCGGGTTGGTTGAGCAGGCGCTTAAGAAGCTACTTGCAGTTAGGATTTATGAACGGGCTAAAAACGTGGCTGAGCCCGGCTTGGCGGATAAGGCCAAGGCCGCGCTGGCTGAGGCGGGGCTGTCTGAGTCCGACGCCGAGGAGATGTACCGGCTGTTCGCCATTGCGAGGTTTGAAGATAGGTTCGTCATCCCGACGAATCCGAAGAGATATGCAAATCAGCCGTATGTACAAAGAGGCGTAGTGGGGTTGCCATGATGCGGAGAGTTCTCCTCCCGGCGGCCGCCTTGGCCATCGCCTTGGTGTTAGCGTCGCTTGGCATTGTGGTGGTGACGGCGCAGGCCCCCACCGTAACCGTTAAGTACGTAAAGGGTGCCCTGCCCTGGGACCCCAAGTCGCCGCTTTGGCCCAGCCCGGTGGAGGTCCCGCTCACCTCGCAGACTTTGGTGTACCCGCTTCCCGCGGCGGCTGAGAGCAGAAGCGTCTACGTGTCGGCGCTTCACAACGGGACTCACATCGCGTTCCTGCTCAGCTGGCGCGACGCCACTAGAGACGTCGCTACGCCGGGCGGGCTAGACGTGTTCCCCGACGCAGTGGCGATACAATTCCCAGTGTCTAGGGCGCAGTTGCCTTACATATGTATGGGCACTGTGGACAACCCCGTCAACATAATATACTGGAGGGCCGGCGTGGGGGTTGAGAACTTAGTCGCCGGGGCTGGCTACGGCCTGTCGCCTCAGCAGAGGGAGGCCCTCGGCCTACAAGCAACGCCCACCTCGCCCGTGGAGCTGTTGCCAGCCGAGGCGCAGGTTGTAGTCGCCAACGCGACTTACTCCAACGGGACGTGGTACGTGGTGGTGGTGAGGCCTCTGGGCTCTGTGCACCCGTTGATGTCCTCGCTCTCCGACGGCTTCAGCGCCGCATTCGCCACGTGGGACGGGTCTAAGGGAGAGCGCGGCGGGGTGAAGGCGACGAGCGGGTGGGTCTCCTTCACCCTCGAGGCGCCTCCAGCCGCCGCTACGCAACCGGCTCCACAGCCCGGCGCGGCGCAGACGGTCACCGTCACGACGACGCAAATCGTCGAGGCGTCGCCGACGTGGGCCTGGGCGGTCATCGGGGTGTTGATCGCAGTTATTGCGATCCTCGCCGGGCTGGCCCTGCGTAGAAAATAAATGTTTTTTCTCTACGTCCTCTTGGCCGAGTTTTTACTTAACCGTACGTTAAACAGACTGTGGGTTTTTGTCCCTCACACCCCCGCCACTTACTACCTCTTTCTTTTTATCCAGTGGGCGGGGGTGGTCGCGCTTATCGCGCTGTACGTCTTGTCTTTTATGTACATTGGGTCTTGGCGGCGGCTGTGGCTCGCCTTGGCGTCTGTTGCCCTAGTGGCGTTAGACCTCTTTGCATACTACACCAACGTGGGAGGCGCCAGGCTACTGTTCCTACTCCCCCTTCTGTTTACGTGGTATTTTAAAGCGCGTTGGGCGGCGCCTATGTCTATCTACTATTTGTTCAGAGGCATCGTCGATCTTTACTTTCCGCAACTCGTAGGCCTTGTGCCTTACTTTGAGTGGGGCTGGGCTCTAATGCCTCTGCTGGCGGGAGCGCGGCTTAGTAAGAAGGCCGTTCTCCTCGCCGCCTTGGCCGCGTTGTTCGTCGCCGCCTCTGTGTACTACACGGGGATGGTGTTGGTGTTCGGCCTCGGGCTTGTGCAGACGTGGCTCTTCCCCCTGGCCGTCTTTACCTCGCTGGCGTCGAGGAGCCCGGTCTACCTGTTCTCGCTCCTCGTGGGGCCCCAGGTGCAGCTCTCCGTACACTATTTAGTACTGGCCGTATCCGTCGGGTATGTTAGTAGTGGGGAACTCAAGAGGTGAGCTTTGGGTGGTGAAAAACGGCGTGGCGAGGGGCCCAGGCGGGGCTGAGTTAAAAGTGCCCTGGACGGAGGACGGCGTCCACTACGGCGCCGCCGTCTTGAAGGGGTCTGCTCTGTACAGGGCAGACGGCACAGAGGTGGGGGTCTTCAACCTCGTGCTGATCCCCTACGGCCTCTACTCAGAGGGCTTTGTCTACCCCCGCTACTTGGTGGCTGTGCGCGAGGAGGAGGCTCTTGTGGTCGACACGGAGTCTTGGGGTGTGGTGGAGAGGGCCGTGTGTAGAGGCAAGTGGGACTTCATGCCGGCCTACCCATACGCCGACGTCAAGTCGCTTTACTGCACAGACGGTTTTATTATAGTGGTGAGGCCTGGGGAGTACGGCGTATACGCGGCGCCCTGCGGCTCCTCTTACTACACAGACGTGTTGGAGCCTAACAGAGGCATTGTTTTCGACTTCTACGTCGGCGACGAGGGGCTTAGGATTTTGCTGAAGGCGGTGGCCCTAGACGGGAGGTACCTAGGCTCCGTAGAGCTTGAGTTCGAGGGGGCGAAGGCTGTTGAGCCACTTTCTTTTAAGCCGCTTGTGTTATACGTGGAGGAGCCCGGGCGCCGCTACGTCTACTGGAGCGGCGAGGCGGTGGAAGTGGGCGATGCCTTCTTCGTGGCGAGAGGCGGCGTCGTCGTGGGCAACAGATACGGGGGCCGCCAGTTGGACTGCACCCCGCTCTACGTACACTTGGACTACTACACCTGCGGCGACGACGTGAGGCCCATTGTTTAAAACTCCAACGTTTTCTATTCTATGGAGCTTCAAAAGGCTGTGGAGTTCGGCCTGAGGCTGGGGGCCTCTTACGTGGAGGTGAGGTGGCAGGCGGACTACGGAATGGCCGCCGGGCTGAGGAACGGGCAGTACGAGTTCTCCTCTACGTTCAGGTCGGAGGGCTTCGGCGTGAGGGCGGTGGCGGGCGGCGGGCTGGGCTTCGCCGCAGTCCCCGGCGCCAACGTGGAGGGGCTGTTCGAGGCGGTGGAGAGGGCCGTGAAGATGGCCAAGGCGGCTGGCTCTATGAGGAAGACGCCCGTCCGCCTCAGCGAGGAGAGGCTTGCCTCCTTTTCCTACACCCTCCCTCCCATAGAGGTGGAGCCGCTGGAGCTTTTGAAAACTCTTGACGAAAGGGCGGACAGGGGGCTCTCCGTGCGGAGGCTCGTGGCCCAGGTCTGGACCACTGAGAAGCGGGTGGTCACAAGCGACGGGGCCGACGTATATAGCAAAGTCCCGAGGGTCTACGTCTTCGGCCTATTTATTAAACACGAGCCTTCTCTTGGAAGTCTGCAGAGAGATCTCTTCTTCGGCGGCACCTCCCTCGAAGCCGTCAAAGGCGCGGAGGAGGCCGTGGAGGAGGAGTCGAAAAAGGTGTCCTTCCTCTTGGAGAAGGCCAGGCCCGTGTCCCCGGGGAGATACGACGTGGTCTTCGCCCCTGAGATGACGGGGATTTTAGTCCACGAGTCTGTGGGACACCCCTTTGAGCTAGACAGGATATTTGGCAGAGAGGGCGCGGAGGCTGGGGAGTCGTACATAAGGCCCGGCAACTTGAGGATTAGGCTCGGCAGCGAGCTTGTGAACATCGTGGACTATCCGGCGCTTCCCGGCACCTACGGCTTCTACCTAGTAGACGACGAGGGGGTGGTGGCGAGGCCTAAGAGGCTTGTGGAGAGGGGGTGGGCCTCCGAGTTTATTAACAACAGGCAGTACGCGGCTCTGGTAGGAGCGCACAGCAACGCGGGGGCTAGGGCGTCTGCCTTCGACAGAGAGCCCATACCACGCATGTCGAACACCTACCTAGAGCCGGGGGACTGGTCCCCCGAGGAGATCATCAGAGACACCAAGTGGGGGGTGTACGTGGCGTCGTACACTGAGTGGAACATAAACGACACTAGGTACTCAGGCCGCTACGGAATTTTCGAGGGGTACCTCATAGAAAACGGCGAGTTGAAACGCCCAGTCAGGGGGTTCATCGAAGTGGACACGCCCGAGCTCTGGGGCAACGTCGACGCGGTGGGGAAAGACTTTAAGCTCTACGTGGGCACATGCGGCAAGGGCAACCCTTCGCAGGGCGTCCCGGTGACCATGGGAGGGCCCACGTTTAGAAGCAGGGGGCTTAGAGTGGTATGATTTTGAAAATCTTAGAGGGCAAGGTGGACGAGGCAGCCGTTGTTAAGACCAGGGTGGACAACTACATGGCGAGGTTTGCCAACAACGAGATAACAGTCTTTAAAAACTGGACAGTGGAAAACACGTACCTATACGTGGCCAGGGGGAGGAGGGTCGCCTCGGCGGGGTTCACCGGGAGGCCGGCGTTGGAGGAGGTGGAGCGGCTGGTCAAGAGCCTGGAGTCTCTCCCAGAGGACCCGTTGTACGTCTCCCTCGGCGGCCCCGCGCCTGTGAGCCACTCAGAGGCCGGCGAAGATTTTTCAAAACTGCCGGACTTGGTTAAACGCGCCGTCGACGCGGCAGAGGGAGTGGAGAGAAACGCAGGCGTGGTAGCGTATACATACGTCTCTGTAGAGTACGAAGACACGGCGGGGAGGTCAGGGAGGTACGCGGTGAATAGAGTCTACATGACTATGAGGTCTTTCTCGGGCGAATTCTCCGTGACAGGCGCCGCGGCGGCGCGCCGGATTTCAGAACTCAAGGCCGAGGAGCTGGGGTCTAGAAACGCCCAGTTGCTCTCCCTGTCGAGGGGGCTGCCGCAGATCAGGATAGAGCCCACGAGGGCCGACCTGCTCCTCTCGCCGCTTGTCTTCGGCCACATATTAGGCGAGGTGGCCGCCCTTTGGACAAACGGGGCCGAGGTCCTGTCCGGCAGCTCTAGGTATTCAAAAGAAGACTTAGGCGCCGCCGTGGCGAGCCCCGCGTTGACTGTGGTGGAGAAAGCCGCCGACCCCGCCTCCTACGGCTTCACCCCCTTCGACGTCGAGGGCGTACCAGCCAAGGCGGTGGAGTTGTACAAGAGGGGCGTCTTAAGCGGTTTTATACACACGCGGAGGACCGCCAACGCCCTCGGGGCGGAGCCCACAGGCCACGCCCTGTTCCACTGGGTTAGGCCGTATCCAGGCCATTTAGAAATCGCCGGAGGAGACGCGCCTGACGACTTGCAAGACTTGTTTAAAGAATTGGGCTCAGGCTTCTACATCCACAACAACTGGTATACGAGGTACCAGAACGTGAAGACTGGGCAGTTCTCCACGGTGGGCCGCGACTTGGCGCTTGAGATTAAAAACGGGAGGCCAACCGCCGTGGTGAAGTTCATCAGAGTTGCAGACACTCTAGAAAACTTAGTCAAGAACGTTTCCGCTCTGTCAAAAACAACGCGGCAGGTATACTGGTGGGACATGCCCGTCCCCGCCACCGCGCCTTACGCCTTAGTCCGCAACGTAGGGGTCACTACATAATGCGACTACGTGAACAATTAGAACTAGTAAAGAGGTACTACGAGGAGCTTAAACGACGCCTAGAGTCTTCTCAATTCGACATATATGCAGTGGAGAGGTTGGCTGAGCTTGTGGCACAGTCTTTAATAGACCTCGCGGCTATGTACCTGAAAGGTAGAGAAAAGCCGCCGACGTACCGTGCACTGCTAGAACAATTCGGGCGTGAGATAGGCTTCGACCCCAAGAAGCTGGGCGCCGTTGCGGCGTTGAGAAACGTCCTCATACACCGGTACTTTGCAGTGTCTGTGGAAAAGGAGCTTGAGGCCTTTAGAAACCTCGTCGAAATGATGCCGCAAGTAATCAGCTTAGCAGAGTCGGCCGTGGGCGACGACCCGTGCGTCGAAGACGCCAAGAGGCTGGGCGAGGTCTTTAAAAAACACGGAGTGGTGTACGCCTACCTCTTCGGCTCCACCGCCAGGAAGGGGTGCGGGCGGGATTTAGACATAGCCGTAAAATTCGCCGAAAGCAAAAACTTAATGGACGTCGCCATGTTGATAAGAGACGCAGAAGAAGCACTCGGCCTGCCAGACGGCCTAGTAGACGTCGTAGACCTAGACGACGCCCCTCCACACATCGTCCTCTCAATTTTTGAAAACTTCGTCGTGATATACGGCGACGAGGAAGAGGCGATTAGATACCTGACGGCAAGGTGGACAGAGGCCCAAGACCTCCTCGTCACTTACAGAAAGAGTATTTAAACATATGCGTAGTACAACCCGTGTCAGTTGAGGAGGTAAAGAAGGTACTGCTCGAACACCCAGAGATCATAGCCGAGGCCCTGGAGGCGAGGCCTCAGATTCTCTACGAGGCCCTGGCAAAGCTAGCCCCCTGGCAGACGCTGGCGACAAAAGAAGACCTGGCCAAAACTGAGAAAAGCCTATCCGACAGAATCGAGAGAGAGGTTAAGAGGCTTGAGAACATGATCGCCGCCCTGGGGGCCAGGTGGGGGGTGTGGAGCGAGGAGACTTTTCGCACGGGGCTCCTGGAGATTTTAGAGGAGGCCGGGTGGAAGGTGAAGAAAGAGTACTTCTACGACACTGAGGGCTACGTCTACGGCTTCCCCTCGGAGGTGGAGGTCGACATAGTTGTAAGAGACGGCAAGACCATCATGGTGGAGCTCACGGCGGCGGCCAAGCGGGGGGACCTCCCCATTATCTTAAAGAAGAGAGAGTACTACGAGAAGAGGACGGGCGCCAAGGTAGACGCTGTGTACGTCATCACGCCGTTTATCCACGACAAAAACCCCGACAGGGTGGTCGCCATGTTTAAAGAAGCCGGCGTGAGGATCGTCTACCCAACCCCCGAAGAAGAGTAAGTGGTGCGGCCGCCGGGATTTGAACCCGGGACCGCCCGGTCTTCAGCCTCGCCCCTTTACAGGACGGGCGCTCTCCCGCTGAGCTACGGCCGCCATTTTGAGAGTTATTCTAATTTTTTAAATTTTTCCCAACGCCGCACCGGATTTGACGAGTTTTTCTATCTCCTCGTCGGCGTAGCCCAGCTCTTTAAGTATTTCGTACGTGTGTTGCCCCAACAGCGGCGGAGGGGCGTAGTTGCCTACTTCTAAGGCGTTTGTCACTACGGGCGCCCTAATTATTTTTAGGGTGCCGTGGGGGCTTTCTACGTCTATGACTATTTTTCTATGCCTGACGTGGGGGTCTTGGAAGACTTGTGCGACGTTGTACACCGGCGCCGCCGCCACGCCGTGTTTCCACATTAGGCTTACCCAGTGGGACACCTCGCCCGTTGCTAAGATTTCCTCTATTATTCTTACAAGCTCTTCTCTGTTCTTTACTCTATCCTGATTAGTCTTGAAACGGGGGTCTTCTGCAAGCTCTGGACGGCCTATCGCTTCGCAGAACTTTTTCCACAGGTGGTCGCTTCCTACGGCTAGGACTACGTAGCCGTCTTTTGCCTTGAAGACTTGGTACGGGGCTATTTGGAGGTGCGCGCTTCCCATTCTCCTAGGCGGCTCTCCGCTGGCGAAGTAATACGCCGCCTGGTGCGTCAATAGAGAAATGGCCGCCTCTATTAGGGGGACCTCTATGTAGCCAGGCCTATTTGTTAACACGGCGGCAGTGACGTACAAGGCGCAGTAAAACCCGGCGGTGATGTCGGTGATAGGCACTGCGAATTTAACAGGCGGCCTGTCTGGCTCCCCGGTTAAGTCCATTAACCCCGACATAGCCAGGGCAACTAAGTCGTATGCGGGTAGGTCTCGGTGGGGGCCCTCGCCGAAGCCTGAAATGCTACAATACACGATGTCTGGGTTAATTTTTTTCAAAGTTTCGTAATCTATTCCTAACCTCTGCGCCACGCCTGGTCGGAAGTTTTCTACGACAACTCTTGAAGTTTTCACAAGTCTGTACACTGCGTCACGCGCCTCGGGTTTTTTCAAATCTAGTGCTATTGACTTTTTGCCTCTGTTTATACTAGTAAAGTACGCGCTGTACTTCTCTCCGTAGAAGGGCGGACCCCAGTCTCTCGCGTGGTCTCCGTCGGGAGGCTCTACTTTAATCACCTCTGCCCCCAGATCTGCGAGTAGCATCGTTGCGAAGGGCCCTGCCATGGCGGCTGTGAAGTCTACTACTCTTACCCCTGCAAGAGGCTTCATCTCCTTCTTAGCATTAGGATATGGAAGATTATAAACGTTGTTACGCCTATTAAATCTGCCAGCTCTTGCGGTATGATTAGGAGGATCCCTATCAAGATGGCAATTATTCTTTCACCCCACTTTAAGTTGCGTCGTAGCCACCCCACGTTGGCCACTGTAAACATCCAAATTGCGGCCAGAGAGAGGGAGAACCTTGTTACAAAGTTTGTGAGAGTGTACGCCGGACCTGCTGTGAGTAGTGTCGGCATGATTAACAGCGAAGTTGCCTCGTAGCTGGTCAAGAAGAGGGCTGCGATTATGTACTTGGGCAGTGCGACTTTTGCCGCTTTTACGCCGGTGTCTATTGGGTTTACGCCAAATACTGACGCGGCGGCGAAATTTGACAATCCTACGGGCGGCGTGATGTCGGCAAGCACTGCGTAGTAGAATAAAAACATGTGTGTGGCCAGTAGGGCGGCTTGTTCTGGTACCCCCGCCGCCGTGGCAAATTTTATTATTGCTGGCGCCGTTAGTAGAGAGGCGGTTATATACGTGGCTGTGGGCGGGACGCCCATGCCTAAGACTAGTGAGAAAACTGCGACGAAGAACAAGGCGATGTACAACGAGCCAACTAGCTGGACTATGACCACTGAGAAAGTCGTCCCCAGCCCAGACACAACCACCATCGCCATAATGAAGTTTGCCACCACGATCGAACTGCCCACTGCTAAGAGTAGCTTGAACCCGTTTGCCAGTGCATCTACCACCTCGGCGAGGCGGAGGCGGGGAGAGGTAAACAGCCTTAATACTATGGACAAGAAGGTGGCAGTAACAACGGCCGCTGTGATGGAAAAGCCTAAGAACAGCATTGCCAGAACTACAGCTATTGGAAAAGCCCCCTGCCACCCCTCGCCGATTAGCCATTTCTTAAACTGGCCCTTTTCCACGTCTAGGCCTAGGCCTACTAGGTTTGCCTTCCTTACGTAGAGTTCGTTATAAAGTAGGATAGACGAGATGTAAAGCACAAGCACTGGCACTGACATAATCATTATCCAGGTGTAGGGTATTGCCAGTATCTCAGCCATTACAAAGGCCACTGCCCCCAAGATAGGCGGCGTTATCAGCGCCACTGTGCCCACGTTCGCCACCAACCCCGCCGCGGTCAGGTCGTCGTACCCGGCTTTTTTAAAGGCGTCTTTTAACGAGTTGCCAACGTAAGCCGCGTCGGCGGCCCCCGACCCAGAGACCATGCCCATCAACACGCCCATCAACGCCGCGGCTCTCCCGACGCTTTGCGGCTTTCTTCCCAGTAGGTAAAACACGCCTTTGCTCAACTTTTCGCCATATCCCAACGCCGTAAGTACGCTTCCAAAAATGGCGAAGTATACGATGTATTTGACCGAGACGTCAGTCACGGTGCCAAAGAGGGCGGCCTCGGTTTCGATGTACGTCTTAGCTACGAGGTAGTCTATGCCAAACCCCGAGTGTCTCCACGGAGGCGGAAATAAAAAGCCGAACATGTTGTAAGCTACGAATAGAAGGCCGAGTATTGATAGCACGCCTCCGACAAATCTATACACCACCCCCATCAGGAGTAGAGTAAGGACCCACCCCATGGCCAAGTCGGTTGGATAGGGCGTCACGGCTCTGTAGATTAGTTCTTCGTAATTTACCACAAGATAGGCGTAGGGGAACAGTGACAATGAGGCTCCGACGAGTTCTAGCTCTTTTTTATATCGGCTAGACAATGGCCCTACAGAAATGACGTAGGCAAGTAAAACCGCCACGGCGCCGAGCCAATCTAAATAAGGTATGAGCGCAAGAGTGGGGATTAGCGCAAGGAAGGCAAATACATAGCCGGCAAATGGAGAGGGGCGGGGTGGGTAGAAGTAGGAGTATAGGTACCCTGCCGCGACGATAAACCACACATGTGTGGCGCGGACAACTTGTGTCAGGTCTAACACAGGTATACGCAAATAGTAACTCCAAGGCGTATATGGGTGGATAAAAAGATATAAGTGATAAATCGACGCTATTGCAAGGAAGTATTTAAGAATCTTGTCTTTGGCCATATAAAAGCAATTAAACAACCTTTTAAAACTTCACTAACTCCGTTATTTAGAACTATCTTAAAACCAATTTCACTACAGAAAAATACAGTCTCCACATAAGCCGGCTTGAGTGGATATACGCCGTGGGTGTAGTACTCCAAAGTTTTTAAATCTGTCTGCATCCATGCGATAAAGCCGCCA
>JAVZUI010000036.1:0-18187 GCA_038879095.1 Pyrobaculum sp.
TACTTATAATGACATGAAGTGCACCTCTCCCCAGAGACATCTGGGGGCTTGAGCTGAACGTGGCAAGACTGGCAAGTTTTGCCCTCTACCATGCCTTGGAAACACACAGCCGCAGGAGGCACGTAGGAGGGCGACTCGGGGGAGTGGCATTGGGAGCACGTGGTTGAGGCAAACGCCACAATTTCTTGGCTATGCATCTGCATATGCTTCTCCACCGTGGGTAAATAGGCGTGGCATTTTGTACAAGACTCCTCAAGAAAGTTTTGTATGTGGACGGCGTGGCATATGCTACACGTGTCTGTGGTGTTGACTACCGACAGGTGAGAGGAGTGTATGTGTAGCTTCTCCACGTCGGTGTGGCACTTAAGACAGGGCTCGTAAAGGCCCTTGTGGGGGTAGTACTTGTAGAAAACCTCCAGCGGCCCCGGCCTCTCCACGGCGTAGGTCCACATCATATTGGCCACGTCTCCCAAAGAAATTTCGTGGCAGACTAGACAACTGTACTGGGCATGAGGCTTGCTGACATTAGACACGTAGAAAGACATTGTGTGGCAGATGGCGCACTGCACGTTCACGGTAGGCGTGTAGACGAAAAATGAGTAAAGCACAGGCGCCGCCAACGCGACTGCCAAGACCGCCACCACCCCCACTTTTAAAATTGTGAATTTACTAACCCTCACACTGGCCACATGTCATTGTAAATAAATAAATTGTTATTACACATGTACACAATGTATAAACCTAAGCAACCCTAAACACGTAAAGTTCAAAAGTGGGGGCTACGTGAGGGGCTCGAATACGCCTGCTTGGAGGATTGCCACTCTTAGCAGTAGGGCGCCTATAAGTGCAAGCAAGGCCGCCGCGTAAGCCGCGTATTTGTTCTCTCTTTTAAGTAGGTAGAAGCCGGTTAACAGCGGCGCCACTATGCCCAAAGCCACTACGCCGATCCAGAACAGCGGGGCCAAGTCGCCGTAGGCCAGCGCCGAGGCGCTTTCCCTCGCCCCCCTGCTTCCTCCGTGTAGGCTAACTAAGGCGAATAACGCCGACAACTCGGCGGCGTCTAGCGCCACTCCGTATCTAGTAGCCGCCTTAGAGACGGCCTCGATGTGAACAACCTTCCTTACGACGGCACATACTTGCTCTGATCTGGGACTCTTCTAACTGTGGGCGACGTAAGACTTCTTAGTGCTATATTTTTATAGTGATGTAAATTATAACAATGTGAAATCTATTGCTGTGTCGGAGGAGACTTATAGAAAGCTGTCGGAACTTAAGACGAGGCTTAAAGCGAAGACGTTCGACGAGCTGATCCGCCTGTTGATATTAGAAGTGGAAAAAGAGAGAAAAGAGAGGGCAGTTCTTACTCTCAGAGAATTGCTGAGAGCCGAGGAGAAAGAGACGTTGGACCAGTTTCTTGAGAGGAGGCGTTTGTCAAAATGGCGTTACTAGACACCTCCTACCTAATACAAAAGCTAGACTGGGAAGAAGACTTCTCCGACGTCTACCACCACAAGATTTCTATCGTCACGCTTTATGAATATCTAGTGGGGCGTAGAAGGCCCAAGGAGCTTAAAACAGCCCTTGAGTCAATTTTAGAGGTGGTCCCTTTGACCAATGAAATAATATTGACGGCAGTGGATGTAAAAAAGAGGCTAAAGTCGTCCGGTCTAGACGTGCCTGAGCCCGACGTGTTTATCGCGGCTACTGCGCTAGTCGTGGGAGAGGAGTTGTGGACTTATGACTCCGACTTTTTAAAGATAAAAAACGTGGCCCCTTTGGAGGTGAGGCTTTTTACAAGGTAGCGGCTACTCTTCTTTTTAACAAGTCGCGGATAGATATTACGCCGTAGAGCTCGCCGTTTTTGTCTAACACCACGACGTGCCTCACGCCGTATTTAGCCATCTTCTCAGCGGCCGCCTCCACTGGATCGTCCACGTAGACGTAGATTAGGGAGTGAGTCGTAGCCACCTTGTCCACAGTCACTGTGAGAGGCGCCTTGCCTGCGATAGTCCTAACCACGTCTCTTTCGGAGAGGACCCCCACTACTTTTTTCGGGTTTTCTTTGTCCACTACCACGAGCAATCCGACGTCGTGTCCGGCGAGGATTTCCACCGCCTCTTCTAAAGTCACGTCAGGAGTCACAGTAAGCACGGGTCTAGAGGCAATTTCTCCACACTTCATGAGATTTAGTTGAACTGCACATAAAAATCTTTAATTATAATTATTTTAATACAAAATTAGAGATATGTGAGTTCTCTAATAAACTTTAACGATCTGATTTTTACAAAAAATTTAAAGTTTTACAACTGCTCTTCTTTTATTACCTTTAATCTAGATATAGCCTCTCTTACTTCTTCTATAGACGCCTCGTCTTCAATTGTAGAGACATCGCCAATCGGCTCCCCCGTCCACAGCCTCTTTAACACCCTCCTCATGATCTTGCCGGAGCGAGTCCTCGGCAACATGTTGACAAACTCCAGCCCAGCGAAGACCGCAATGGGGCCGAAGGTCTTCCTCACGTGCTCGATCAGCTCTTTTCTGAGCGAGTCGGAGGGCTGCCAGCCTGGGCGCAGCACCACGAAGGCGGCTATCGCCTCGCCCCGTATTGGGTCGGGGACTCCCACCACTGCGGCCTCGGCCACAGCTGGGTGGGTCAAGAGGGCGGACTCCACCTCGATTGTGCCTATCCTATGGCCCGCGATTTTTAACACCTCGTCGGCCCTGCCGCCGAACCAGACGTAGCCCTCCTCGTCTAGGTGCGCCGCGTCGCCTGTGTAGTAAACCAGACGGCCTTCGAAACGCTCCCAGTAGTCTGCCATGTACCGCCTGTGGTCTTTCCAGAGTGTGGGCGTCATTCCGGGAAACGGCCTTTTTATGACCAAAGTCCCCTTCTGCATAGGCCCCACCGGGTTCCCCTTCTCGTCTACCACCTCCACCTCAACCCCCGGCAGGGGCACCCCCGCCGAGCCAGGCTTAATTTTCATAAACTCTAAGCCGTAGGGCGCGTCTTTGACGAGGGCGTAGTAGTAGCCAATGGCGGGGCCGCTCAGCTCAGTCTGCCACCAGTGGTCTATGACGGGGACGGCTTTTCTAAACGCCTCCTCGTAGAGCCACCGCCAGACCTCTGGGTTTAACACCTCCCCGGCGGTGACCACCCTCTTCACGCTTGAGAGGTCGTGCCTCCTGGCGTGCTGTACGCCGAGCCTCATCAACATCCTAGCCGCCGTGGGCGACGTCCAGATGAGCGTAGGCCTGTACCTCTCCACGACTTCCCAAAAGACGTCGGGCTTGGGGTAGTCGATCACCCCGTCAAATAAGATAGAGGTGACGCCTAGGATAGGCGGTGCGAAGACTATGTAGCTCTGCCCCACGATCCAGCCGATGTCGCTGGTGTTAAAAATCACGTCGTCGCTCGACAAGCCGTATACGAGGAGGGCCCCGTGGACTATCCACACCTGGTACCCCCCGTGGACGTGCACCACGGGCTTGGGCTTGGCTGTGGTGCCAGAGGTGGGCATCACGAAGAGGGGCTCGTTGGCCTCTAGGAACACGGGGGAGCAGTCGCCGTGTTTGCCCAGCTCTAGGAACTCCTCTTGCCACATGTCCCCCGGCCCCATGGGAGGCTCCCTCTCATCTTTCAGCGCCCTCCTCACCACCACGTGCTGAGGCCTGTGGGGGGACAGCTTAATCGCCTCGTCTATGTTCTCCTTGAGGGGGACCTTCCGCCCCCTCCTCACGGAGTAGTCCTGGGTGAACACCACCTTGGGCTCCACCAGCTCTATCCTATCGGCCACAGCCTTGGGCGAAAACCCCGCGAACACAGTGGAGGTGACGACGCCTATGCGCGCCGCCGCGAGTATAGCCGCCACGGCCTCCACAGTGTTAGGCATGTAAACCAACACAGTGTCGCCCCGCCTCAGCCCAAGGGCTCTCATCGCCGCGCTGTACCTACACACAAGCTCGTACAACTCTCTGTACGTCACCCTCCTCTCAAGCCCCAGCTCGGGGTTGACGTAGATATAAGCCGTCTTGTCGCCGAACCTCCCCACCTTGTAGTCCACGGCGCTGTACCCGGCGTTGGTGTAGCCGCCTACAAACCACTTAAAGGGGGCAGGCGGCTCCCACTCAAAGACCTTCTCAGGCTTCTTCGCCCAGTATATAAACCCCGACGTCTTTTCCACAAACTCCTGCCAATACCCGTCTGGGTCGGACCTCCACCTCTCGTACACAGACATTAATACTTGACACGTTAATTGATATATACTTTTCTATAATTAACTATCATTATAAATTAACAAAAACAAGCAAAAGAATATAGGCTAGCTATTTGAAAAATAAAGTAAAACTATTAAACAATTAGCCTATGGCCTTTAATACGTCCTTGACGGAGACTACGGCGACTACTTTGCCGTCTTCCACCACCGGGAGGTGTCTGATGTTGTGCTTAACCATCAGCTCCGCGGCGTCCCTCAAAGTGGCGTTCTTGCTAATTGTAATAGGCTTTGTGTTCGCGTACTCGGCCACGGGCTTGTTTAAGTCGCCGCCGTTTGCCACTATTTTCATCACGTCGCTTTCCGAAATTACGCCAAGTAGCTTCCCGCCTTCGACCACTGGGAGGAAGCCTATGTTATTCTTAGCCATCAAGTCCACCGCTTCTTTTAACGATGCGCCTGGGGAAATAGTAATTAGCTCCTTTGGCGCGGCGTCGTATACGCTGAATCTCAACGCCACTTTCTTCTTCAACGCGCTTCTAAGCCCCAGGGCCTCGTTTACCAGCTCCCTCGCCTCGACGATGCCGACGGGCTTGTCTCCCTCGCACACGGGGACTGCGCGGACGTTGTACTGCTCAAGCGCCACAAACACCTCGGTGACTGGGCTGTGGACGTTTATACAAGGCACCTTTTCCGCATAATTCACAGCCGGCTCGTCTAGCCTTGCCCCCGAGGACAGCGCCCTAATCAAGCTCTTGGTTCCGAATATGCCCACTACGCTTCCTGTAAGCACGGCGTACTTAGAACCGGCGTTTACCAACGCCCTTACCACCTCTCTAATAGGCGTAGTAGCCGGAAGCGTCACAGTCTTCTTAGCAAACTTCTCAGCCGCAAACTCGGCCCAGATCCTCACGCCGAGAGTCTCAGGGCCTTTCAACGCGTACCACACTGCCATTATCATCGGCACTACGGTAGAATACAGTAGAGTTGACAGGTAGATGTTCTTAGTCATTGAGTATATCCACGTAATTACAAACGGCGTCAAGCCTCCGGTGACTCCATAGCCCAAGTTGTATGCCAAGCTCACGGCAGACAGCCTAATCCTGGCAGGGAATAGCTCTAACAAAAATGCAGACATGGCGCCGCTGTACCCAACGCCGTTGAACAAAGTCATAGACCAGAAGAGCAACCAGAGGGCGGTGATGTTCTTCTGCGGCCCGAACTGGTCGATTAGCCAAAACGCCACGGGGAACCACAACGCGTTTCCATATATGCCGAGGAGGAGTATCGGCTTTCTACCCACTCTGTCAGATATGTAGCCGAACAGCGGGTACATCCACAGAGCGGCGTAGGTGGCGGTGGACAACAAGGCGCTGGCCGTGGCTGCGTCTACGTACTTCTGGAAGTTCGGACCTATGTAGTATGTGTTGAACAGCTGGTTTGTATACCAGATAGGGCCGTGGGCTCCCACTACGCCGATCCAGGCAAGCAAGACCAGCGGCAGGTACCTCCGGGAGAAAACCTCTCTAATCGGGGCAGAGGTGACGCGGCGAACCGCCTTTAACATTGAGAACACGGGCGTCTCTTTGTAGAATAAATGCATCATCAACACAATGACGAACACTATCACGCCTGCAACTATAAAGTTGAGCCTCCAGCCCCACTGGTTGTAGGCGTTGGCGCCAAGTAAAGTGTTGAACAGCCAGATGAGAGCGCCGACGGTGGCCATGCCAGCCGCGGGCGTAGTAAACAAGAACCCCGTGAAGAGGCCTCTTCTATGCTCTGGGACGAACTCCCCTAGGTAAGTTATGGCGGCGCCGTAGCCGCCGCCTAGCGCCAGGCCTTGGATTATTCTAAGCAGGAAGACTCCCACGGACGCCAGGAGGCCAATCTCGGCATAGCCGGGGAGTAGGCCTATGCCAAGGGTGCCCGCAAGCATCAAGGTCATGGCGGTGATAAACGCCACCTTGCGTCCGAACTGGTCGCCTATCTTGCCGAAAATAATGGCGCCCAGCGGCCTGAACAAGAAGCCGATGGCTAAGGCGGCAAAAGACGCAAGCAACGAGGCTATCGGGTCTGCAGATGGGAAGAACACCTTAGCAACAGTGCCGGCAAGCAACGCATATGTGTAGAAGTCTAGCCACTCTAAAAACGCGCCGCTCCACGCAACTGCGGCAACCGATGCGACTTGTCTAAAAGATACGTTGACGCTCATGTCCTCTCAATCTCAGCCTTTAGCTCTTGGTACGCCTTCTTTGCCTCCTCCACCGACGTCTCGTCCTCCAACGTCGTCACGTCGCCAAGAGGCGCGCCGGTGGCCACTGCCTTGAGCAGGCGGCGCATTATCTTACCTGAGCGGGTCTTGGGCAACTTAGTCACGAAGAATATCTGGGCTGGCTCCGCGATGGGGCCGATAGTTGAACGTATGTGCGCGCGGAGCTCCTTGCGCAGACTCTCAGACGGCTGGACGCCCTGCCTCAGCACGACGAAGGCGATGGGCACCTCGCCCTTTATTGGGTCTGGGATGCCCACCACGGCGGCCTCGGCCACGGCCTTGTGGCTCACCAGCGCAGACTCAAGCTCGTAGGTGCCGAGGCGGTGCCCAGCCACTTTGATAACCTCGTCGGCTCTCCCCAGCACCCAGATGAAGCCGTCCTTGTCCTTTATGGCGTAGTCGCCTGCGTAGAACATTCCGGGGAACCTAGACCAGTAGGTCTTGATGTACCGCTCCGGGTCTCCCCATATGCCGTGCAACATGCCGGGCCACGGCCTCCTAATTACCAAATACCCCTTGACTCCAGGCGGCGCGGGCTTGCCCTCGTCGTCTACTACGTCTGCCTCAATGCCTGGGAGCGGCGGCCCGTTTGTGCCGGGCTTCATCGGCACAAGGTAGAGGCCGGGGGCGTGGCTTATCATAATCCCGCCGGTCTCGGTCATCCACCAAGTTGAGCCAAAGGCCACCTTCTCGCCGCCGAGGACGCGGTATGCCCACCTCCACGCCTCTGGGTTTATCGGCTCGCCCACAGAGTGTATTATACGTAGTGTGGACAAGTCGTGTTTCCTAGGCCACTCCTCGCCGTAGCGCATAAACATCCTAATGGCGGTGGGCGACGTGTAGAGGATGGTAACGCCGTACCTCTCCACTATGGCCCACCACCTGTCCGGCTGTGGGTAGTCGGGGGCGCCTTCGTATATTACTTGCGTGGCGCCCATCAACAACGGCCCGAGGACTATGTAGGAGTGGCCCGTCACCCAGCCTATGTCGGCAGTGCACCAGTAGATGTCGTCGTCTCTCATGTCGAAGACCCACTTCATCGTGGCGTAGACGTGGACAGCCCAGCCGCCGGTGTCGTGGACAATGCCCTTGGGCTTCCCCGTCGTGCCTGAGGTGTATAGTATGAACGACGGGTGCTCGCTTTCCAAAGGCTCTGGCTCAATGTACACGTTGGGCTTGATGCCTCGCATTATCTTATTAGCCCAGTAGTCCCTCCCCTCTGTCATTGGGGTGTCCTTAAGGCCCAGCCTCGGGAAGACTATCGCGCTTTCAACCCCCGTGGCCTTTTCCAGCGCCGAGTCCACAACCTCTTTTAGCCTCACCACCTTCCCCCTCCTCCAGAAGCCGTCGGCGGTGATGACGAGCCTAGACTGCGAGTCGTTGATACGCTCGGCCAGGGCCTCGGCGGAGAACCCCGAGAAGACGACGCTTGTGATGGCGCCTATCCTCCAGGCGGCCAGCATGGTGATGGGGAGCTCTGGGATCATTGGTAGGTAAAGCGTAATCCTGTCGCCCTTCTTAACGCCGAAGTTGCACTTCAACATACACGCCACTCTGTTCACCTCGCGGAATAGGTCGTAGTAGGTCAGCTTCCTCCTGTCTGTGGGATACCCGTTCTCGTCCACAGGCTCCCCCTCCCACTCAATTGCAAGCTTGTTCTTACGCCACGTCTTGACGTGCCTATCCACAGCCAAGTATGAAAGGTTGAGCCTCCCGCCTACGAACCACTTATAGAAAGGCGGGTTCGAAGCGTCTAGGACTTTTTCCCACGGCTTAAACCACTCAAGCTCCTTGGCCACCCCTTCCCAAAAGGCCTCAAAGTTTTGCAAAGTCTGGGCGTGGAACTTCCAGTATGCGTCTATGGGCGTGTACCTATTCTGCCATTTTTCATTCATTATATATTCGTCAAATGGTAACTCTCCCTCTTTCTCAATAACTTTGGTATCCATGAAAACAAGAAATTTTCGAATTTTAAAATTTTTTTGTAATTATAAATCATTAACCAATATTAATGTGAAGATTTACCTTAATATTAATAAAGATAATGCTTTATGTTTGTAGAATATAGATTCCCAGCAATGTAAATAGGCTGGTACAAAAGTAATATTTAATGTACACCTGTTATACAGCTGGGAAAAGGCCTCGGCGAGGTTTCGACTATTAACTAACTGCCTTCAAGACGTCGTTTAACAGCGCGTAGGAAGTCTCCGCCCTCCCCGCTCCCTTTCCTTTCACTAAGATTGTGTTTACATCTGTCTTTACCTCTACGGCATTCATTGTGTAGTCAACGTGGAGGGGGTCCTCCGGCGGCAGCTTCACGGGGCCTACCCAAGCGTCCCTCCCGCGTAGCGCCGCCACGTACCTAGTCACGGGGCCCAGCGGGCGAAGCGGCTCTCTCCTCACCTCGTGCAGAGTCAGTGGGATCCCCAGCGTGTTCGCCACAATTACGAGCTTCGCCGCTGGGTCCACGCCCTCTAGGTCTAGGCGTGGGTCCGGCTCAAGTATTCCCCTCTCCCTCGCCTCCTCCACCGCCTTTTCAAAAGAGACGCCGTCTTTGTAAACCCTCGTCATTATGTAGTTAGTGCTGCCGTTTAAAATGCCGCGTACCTCCTCCACCGACTGGGGCGGTATCCCCCTTAGCAAGTCCACGAGGGGTGTGCCCGCCATGACGGTGGCCTTGTAGTATACAGGCTTTCCGGCGAACTCGGCGAATTTTAACGCAAGCGGCGCCTTGTTCGCAGTGACCACCGCAAGGCCTTTCCCAAGCGCCTTTTTGTAAAGCGACGCGGAGGGCTCCCCAGTCTCGTAGTTAGGCGGAGAGACGTCCACCACGACATCTGCGTAGTCCAACGCCTCGTCTACCGACGCCCGCCTCCCCACGCCGCTGGACGAGACGCCGCCCCGAGGCGACGTCGCAAGCCTCTCCACCTCCTCGGCGGTGAAGCCCTCCTTCTTCAAGACCCCGCCCCCCGAGTCGAAGACCGCTACAATTTTCAGATGCGTCTTTGCGTACAGCAGTTTTGCAAAAGTCCTCCCCACCCCGCCGAAGCCAAACAACAGAATCATGCCGTCTTGATTGTCTGGTCTTTAAAATCTAACAACGCTGGCGAGAGGCGGCCGGCCTACTCTCTACAAAGGTCCTCTAGGTAGGCGCCCTCCTCCGTTGCTTCTAGCAGTGAGGCCATCCTCTTGGCTAGCCAGCAGAAGTCTTTTAAAGCCGCCCTTCTGTCGGGTTATATCGACATTCCCCCCTCGGGGTCGGGGCTGTTGTATTGATACTGGTGAAGGGCAAGGGCCACGTAGCCCTCCTTCTCCAGCCCCAGCGCCGAGGCGATCTCTTTTAAAACTCTCGTGGGCATGTAGGCAATTATCTTGTCTACGTCTCTCCACCTCGTCTTCAGCTCGTGGCGCCTCTCCCCGGCGAGCGCGGCGACGTAGGATTTAAAGGCTTGGAAGAGCTTCCCCGCCGCATTTCTTAAATAGCCCTCCCTAGCCAATACAAGCGCCAGCTTAAGCTCTGCCTTCGCCTCGGCCTTCCTAGACTCTACGCCCTGAGGTCTCGCCACGGCTTTTCTAAAACTACGTACATGGGTGAAGATGTACCCCCCTTAAAATGTCTTGACCATCAGCTCCGCCGTCAGCACGGAGTTGCCAGCCGCGCCTCTGATGGTGTTGTGGCCTAGCACTACGAAGGCCAGCTTCCTGGTGCCTAGCCTCCTAATCCTGCCCACCACCACGGCCATGCCTCTCCCCTCTTCTCTATCGAGCCGTGGTTGCGGCCTGTCGGCCTCTCGCCTCACCACCACTGGCCTAGGCGGGGCGGTGGGGAGCCCCAGCTCCTGCGGCGCGCCTCTGAACTTAGACAAGGCCTCTGCCACGGCCTCGGGGTCGAAGTCCCTCTCTGTGTCCACGTAGACCACCTCGGTGTGCCCGTCTAGTACGGGGACGCGGGTGGTGGTAGCGTATATCTCGAAGTCTTTTTTCAAAATCTTCCTAGTCTCGGCCACGACCTTCTCCTCCTCTCCCCGTATGTAGGGGATTAGGTTGTCTATAATCGCCACGGAGGGCACCCCCGCGTACCCCGCGCCGGACAGCGCCTGCATAGTTGCGACGTGTACCGCCTTTATGCCCCACTCGTCTAGGACTGGCTTTAGGGGGAGGTTTAGGATCGTCGTGGTGCAGTTGGGCTTCTTCACCACGGCCCCCCGCCACCCCCTCCTCGCCCGCTGGGCTTCTAACAGCTTGAGGTCCTCTGGGTTTACCTCAGGTATTACCAGAGGCACGTCGGGGTCCATCCTCATGTTGCTAGAGTTAGACAAGACGGTGAGCCCCCTCTCGGCCAGCTGAGGCTCTATCTTCGACGCAACTTCGCTGGGTAGCGCCGAAAAGACGAAGTCGACGTTGGGCACCTTGTCCACGTCTAGCTTTTCAATCCTCATGTCGGCCACAGACGGCGGCGGAGGCTCCTCCAAGGCCCACCCCACCTCAGACAGCCTCTTCCCGGCGCTTTTCTCAGAGGCGGCTAGGCCCACTACCTCGAACCACGGGTGGTTCGCCAGGAGCTGTACGTACCGCTGCCCCACCAGCCCAGTGGCGCCGAGTATATATACCCTCAGACGGTCCATACCTAGAACTTCCCTCTACTATTTATATAATACGGCTTGATTAACAGCTCGTGGGCCTGCCTGGGGGGGATGTTCAGCTTTGCAGAATATCGCCCGACTAGGACTCCGCCCAGCTTAGACGCCTCCTCAGCCGCGAGGCCCACTACGCAGCTGCCCTGTCCGCACCTCGTCACTACTTTGTAGGGAGGCGGCGAGAAGAAGTGGCCGATTAAAGTGCCTCTGCTCTGGTAGCTCCTCACCTCCACCGCCATGCCGCCGCTTTCTAACACAGGCTGGAAGGTCCTCGGGTGGAAGTTCTTGGCCCCCACCGACGCCGCCTCCAACGCCTCGTAGATAGACATGAGGGGTAGGACCTCTGCGTCTTCTACCTCCCTGGGGTCAGCCGTCATCACCCCCGGCGCGTCTGTCACCAGCGAAACCTTCCTCGCCCCTATCTCCTTGCCGATGTAAGTCGCCGTGAAGTCGCTGCCGCCCCTCCCCACTGTGGTGTACCTACCCTCGGGGTCTCTCCCAATGAAGCCGGTGACCACGTCCACGGCATCGGCCGACCTCAGCTCGTCCCTGCGGTCTAGCCGGATGGGGTTTGCGTTGCCGTAGTTAGAGTCTGTGGCGACGGGGGCGACGTAGAGCCGGGCCTTCACGCCCTTCCTCTCTAAGACTCCGTGTAGTATTGCGGCGGAGAGCCTCTCGCCGAAGGAGGCGAAGTAGTCTGAGACCCAGGGCTCTTTGGGGAGCTTAAGCGCCGCCTCCAGCTCTTTTAAGAGGGGGGCCACCCTCTCCTCTACCGATAGGGCCCTGGCTATGGAGACGTGTCGGTGCCACACCTCTTCGTACATGAGGTAGCTCCTAGTCTTGTACAGCTCTAACAACATGTCTGTGACGCCCTTCACCGCCGACACCACCACGACGGGGGGCGTCTTGTAAGACGAGGCGAACTCAGCCGCCTTGACGAAGTCGCCGGCGCTACGTAGGAGGGACCCCCCTATCTTCACCACCGGCCTCATGCCTCGGCCAAGGCGCCTGTGGTTATCTGCGCCACTTTTACCTCCGCCCTGAGCCCCTCCTCTGCGTAAGCCCTCTCGACGGCGGCCTTAACGGCGTCGCTGTGTTTGTCGTCTACTAGCGCAACCACCGACGGCCCCGCGCCAGATATTGCGAACCCCATGGCCCCCGCCTCCAAGGCATATTTCCTCACCCTGGCGTAGCCGTGTACATAGGGGGCGCGCGCAGGCTCTACCACCTCGTCGGCCATCCCGGCGGCCACCAGCCTCGGGTCAGACTTCGCAAAGCCGGCCACCAGGGCGGCCACTCTGCTGAGCTGGGCCACATATGTCCGGAAGGGCACGGCGGAGGGCAACACGCTCCTCATAAGTTTTGTCTTCTCCGGGACGGGGGGCACGTCGGGGACTCCCACCACGAACAACAACTTTGGCCTAAACGCCACCACTTCTAGAGGCCTCTGCGATACGATGACCACGGCGCCCCCAAGCGCCGCGCCGGCCACGTTGTCAAAATGCGGAGACCCAGCGGCCGCCGCCTCGCCCATGCCGGCGGCCTCCACCACGGCCCTCGGGTCGGCCCTCAGCCCAGACTCTCTTAGAAACGCGGCCAGGGCCGCCACTGCCGAGGCCCCGCTACTGCCCAGCCCCCTGGCCAGAGGTATTTTGTTGTCAACCTCCACCTCCACCTGTCTACAGACGCCCAGCGTCTTGAACAGGTGTTGAAAGGCCTCAGCCACGGTGTTCCTAGGCCCGGGGTCGTAGCCCTTGAACTTGACCGACACCCCGCAGCCCTGTTCCACAGACACGTAGGCCTCTGCGTAGTAGGCGTCGTGGGCAACGGCGACTACGTCGAAGCCCGCGCCGAGGTTTGCGCTGGTGGAGGGCGCCCTCATTTCTCCAACAAAGAGGCGAGCTCCTCGGCGTTTCTCACCTCAACGGCCTCTATCTCAACCACGTCGGGGTCCTTCAAGGCGTGTCCGGTGACCACGGCGACGACGGTGCCGGGCAGGTCTAGCCTCAGAGCCGCGGCCACCGAGGCGGCGCCAGCCGGCTCTGCGCCTAAGCCGTCCTTAGCCGCCAGCATTCTCTGAGCCTTTAGTATCTCCCCGTCGGCCACCGTTAGGAAGAACCCGCCGGACTCCCTCACAGCAGCCATGGCCTTCGGCCAATTTATAGGTTTTCCTATCTTTATAGCGGTGGCCACGGTCTCGGGCTCGTCTATGAAGAGAGGCTCCTGGCGGCCCAGCTCCCAGGCCTTCGCCAGGGGGGCCGCCCTCTCCGCCTGCACCCCCACCATCTTGGGAAGCTTTTTACACAGGCCCAGCTCGGCCAGCTCTTTAAACCCCTTCCAAATCGCAGAGATGTTCCCCGCGTTGCCCACGGGCACGACCACGTAGTCTGGGCAGCCCAGCTCTTCGTATATCTCAAACGCCGCCGTCTTTTGCCCCTCCAGCCTCCAGGGGTTGAAGCTGTTCAGCGGGTAGGCGTACTTAGTCCCGTAGTTGACCACGTACTCCAAAGCCTTGTCGAACAAGCCGTTTACCATGACGAGCTCGGCGCCGTGGAGAGCCGCTTGAACCAGCTTACCCCGGGCCACGTTCCCCTTGGGCAGGACCACGTAGCACCTCATCCCAGCCCTAGCCGCATACGCCGCGGCAGAGGCGGCCGTGTTGCCGGTGGAGGCGACCACTACCTTGTTGGCGCCGGCGAGCTTGGCCACTGTGACGCCAAGCGCCATGCCCCTGTCTTTGAAGCTGCCCGTGGGGTTAGCCCCGTCGAATTTGATGTAGAGTCCCTGTTTTAGATTGGACTGTATCAGAGGGGTCTGGCCCTCCCCTATTGTGACCCCCGACTTTATGGGGAGCATGGAGGCGTAGCGCCAGACCCCCCTGCCCTTGGGGGCCCAGTACTTGTCTTGGACCTCCACCTCTAGGAGGCCCCCGCATTTTGGACATCTATATAGGCGGTAGTTTTGAGTATATCTTGCGCCGCAGTTTACACAGCGTAAGCTGGAACTGTCCCCGAAATCCCCGCCATGGCCTCCACAAATTGCCGGTTTTTAAACTTTACCCTAAGAAAAGGTTTATATATGGGGCTATGTGTGGGGGCATGGATCTGGGGCCAGAGGGGAAAGTGGGGCGATTTACGTCGTCACAGACAGCCCCACTGTGTCGGAAAAGTATATAGTAGACGCGTTAACCTCTAGAGGCCGCAAGGCAGAGATTATAAACATCTCCGAAACCCCCATACATGTCATCCACGGCGTGGCCGTCATCCGGGTGCAAAACCCCTACGCGGCGGTGGCCTACGCCTCGCTTGTGGAGAAGAGCGTAAACAGCGCCCAGTCCATATACGCCGCCTTGAATAGGCTGAGCTGGATCCCCAAGTTCGGCCCGCCCTACGCGGTCGTCTCGGCGGACGTCGCCGTTGAGAAGGTGGAGTTAGAAAAGCCGTGGATGTTGCTCACCGCCTGGCGGCTGGGCCTAGACGGCGCCGTGACCAGCGTGGAGGGGGCGAAGAGCGTGTTAGAACACCGCCTCTATATGAGAAACCCGTTGGCTAAGGCCAGCGTGTTGATCCCCAAGCCCCACCGCACTGTGTCTATCTACGCCACTGAGGAAAGGGCGGAGGGGCTGGCGGCTGAGGTCTTGCGCTACCTAGGCCTTAAATACGCCAGGGTGACCCTCGGAGACTACGGGGGGCGGTTCTACGTAGTCGACGTCGACCCCGTGCCGCCTCTGGAAAGCAGAGAAGAGGCTGAGATGCTGGCGGAGGTGTTATGAAGGTCTGCATAATAGGCGCCTCAGGGTTCACCGGCGGGGAGCTTCTGCGGATACTGCTTCAACACAGCGGGGTGGAGGTGACCTGCGCCACGTCGAGGAAGTTCAAGGGGGAGTACGTGTACAGAGTCCACCCCAACCTCAGAGGCCTCACCCAGCTGAAGTTCGTGGAGCCCACCATAGACGCGGCTTTGAAGGCAGACGTGGTCTTCCTCGCCTTGCCGCACGGAGAGTCTGTGAAGTGGGTGCCTAAGCTCTACGAGTCTGGGGTCGCCGTGTTTGACCTCAGCGCAGACTTCAGGCTGAAAGACCCCAACGCATACGTGGAGTGGTACAAGTGGCCCCAGCCCCACCCGTACCCCGACCTGCTGGCCAAGGCCGTATACGGGCAGCCGGAGCTCCACAGGTCTGAGCTGGTGGGAGCAAGGCTGGTGGCGGTGCCGGGCTGCATGGCCACCGCCTCAATCCTCATGCTGGCCCCCCTGGCGAAGTACGGGCTACTCGGCGGCGTTCCTCCCGTGGTAGACGCCAAGATTGGGTCTAGCGGCGCCGGGGCGGAGGGCTCCGTGGTGGACCTCCACAGCTTCAGGACCTACGTGGTTAGGCCCTACGAGCCGGTACACCACCGCCACATCGCAGAGATAGAACAAGAGCTGAGTAGATTGGCGGGAAAGGAGGTAAAGGTGGCGTTTACACCCCACGCCGTCGACATGGTGAGGGGCATATTCGCCTCGGGCCACGTCTACGTGGACAAGTTGCCCACGGAGGCCGACATGTGGAAGTACTACCGCTCTATGTACGGAGACTCAAAGTTTATCCGCATTGTAAAAGACCGCCTCGGCGTCTCGCGCTACCCCAACGTGAAATACGTACTGGGGTCAAACTTTGTGGACATAGGCTTTGAGCTAGATCCCAGGCTGAACAGGGTCGTGACCTTCTCAGCTATAGACAACCTTGTTAGGGGCGCCTCGGGCCAGGCGGTGCAGGCCTTTAACATCGCCTTCGGCTTTCCAGAAGACGAGGGGCTCCGCTACATACCCCTGGCTCCCGTATGATAGTGGTTAAGATCGGAGGCTCGGTGGCCTGCAAAGACTTGTCTAAGGCCGTGGCAGACTTGGCCAAATTCGCCGACCGCGCCGTAGCAGTACACGGGGGTGGCTGCATGGTGAACGAGCTTATGAAGAAGATGGGGCTCCAGCCCAAGTTCCTCACCCACCCAGGCGGGGTGGTGAGCCGCTATACGGACTGGGAGACTTTACAAGTGTTTGTGATGGCCATGTCTTGGATTAACAAACAAATCGTGGCGTCGCTAACGGCGTTGGGAGTAGAGGCCGTTGGGCTTACGGGGGCGGACGGCGCTGTAGTGAGGGCTAAACGTAAGGAGAAGGTCATCGTAGTGGACGAGAGGGGTAGGCAGAGGGTGGTGGACGGGGGCTACGTGGGGAGGATCACCGAGGTGGACGTGAAGAAGCTGGCGCCCCCGCCGCTGAAGGTGCTGGCGCCCATAGCGGTGTCTGAGAGGGGGGAACTGTTAAACGTAGACGGCGACCAGCTGGCCTTCGAGGCGGCTGTGCGCATGGGCGCGGAGAAGCTCATCATCCTCAGCGACGTAGACGGCTTGCTTATCGGAGGCAAGGTGGTGCCCCGCCTCACAGCAGACGAGGCTGAGGCGTTGTCTAAAAGCGACGAGGTGAGGGGCGGGATGAAGAGAAAGTTGCTCATGGCCGCAGAGGCGGCAAGGAGGGGGGTGGAGGTAGTGATTTCAAACGGGCTGGCGGAGGCCCCCATCGCCGCGGCCCTGGGAGGCGCCGGTACACACATTGTAAAGAATTTATAGTTTGATGCCTAAGTTTTTAAAGAATACTAAGAAGAGTTAAGTTTATAAACCATAAAAAAGTGACACTTATGGCAAGTCAAAAACTGGTGGTGACATGCAAGGTGTGTGGGACGGAGTTCGACCTCCCCGAAGACGTAATGGACGGGGAGATCGCCAGCTGCCCCACCTGCGGGGCTAGGTACATCGTGAGGCTTAAGGGCGGCTCTGTAACACTAGAGGAGTTTAAAGGCGACGTGGAGGACTATGGCGAGTAAATCGGGGCGAGTAAGATAGTCCTGGCGTACTCCGGCGGGCTGGACACCACAGTAGCCATAAAGTGGCTCAGCGAAAAGTTCGGCGCAGAGGTATACACAGTCACGGTAGACGTCGGGCAGGAAGACGACTTTTCTAAAATCGAGGAGAGGGCCTACAAGGCGGGGGCCAAGCAGCACTTCTACGTCGACGCCAAGAGGGAATTCGCCGAGGAGTACGTGGCTAGGGCGATCTTGATGAACGGCATGTACGAGGGTATGTACCCCCTGGGCACCGCCCTCGCGAGGCCGCTAATCGCCGAGAAGGTGGTGGAGGTGGCGCGCCGCGTTGGGGCAGACGCAGTGGCCCACGGCTCGACCAGCAAGGGAAACGACCAGGTGAGGTTCGACGTCACTGTGAAGGCCCTTGCCCCCGACTTAAAAATAGTGGCGCCGGCGCGCATTTGGGGCATGACGAGGGCAGAGGAGGTGGAGTACGCCAGGAGGCACGGCCTGCCCATCGGCGAGGAGCACAAAAAGTTTAGCATAGACGACAACTTGTGGTCCCGCTCCATAGAGGGTGGCCCCCTGGACGACCCCATGGAGGAGCCCCCCGAAGAGGCCTTTAAGTGGACCGTGTCGCCGGAGAGGGCGCCAAACGAGCCCACATACCTAACAATTGGATTTGAGAAGGGGTTGCCCACCTCGCTAAACGGGGAGAAGATGGACTTAGCAAAGCTTGTGACGGCTCTAAACCACATCGGGGGGGCCAACGCCGTGGGGAGGATAGACCACGTGGAGAATAGGCTTGTGGGCTTCAAAAGCAGAGAGGTCTACGAAGCCCCCGCAGCCGTGATACTCTACCACGCCCACGTAGACTTAGAAAAACTCGTCCTCACACCCAGGGAGCTTAGGTTTAAACACAATGTGCTCGACCCCCAGTGGGCCGACTTGGTATACCAAGGCCTGTACGTAGAGCCGCTCCGCGAGGCGCTTGAGGTAGCCGCCTCGGCCATGGAGAGGTGGGTCACCGGCGAGGTGCGGGTAAAGCTTTACAAAGGGGCTCTGTGGGTGGTGGGGAGGGAGTCGCCGTACGGAGGCTACAGCAAAGAGCTGGCCGACTACTCCAGGGGGTGGTACCCCACAGACGAGGAGGCAAGAGGCTTCATCGAGATGTGGAGCCTACACTCCATTACGGCCAGGAAGAGGAGAAGGTTCAGGAGGTTGT
>JAVZUI010000037.1:0-18120 GCA_038879095.1 Pyrobaculum sp.
GTTGCTGTATATACTTTTCCATATTTTAAAGCCTCGTCGTAGTTCGCAAAGGCTAAAATCCCAGAGCCCATGGGCGTTGGGATCTTCTTCTGCACGACAAAATAGGCATTAGACGCCCTGAGCCTATTTCCAGAGACGTAGTCAAAAACATAAGCCGAGGAGAAGTCATTCAACCGGTTAACAGACTTGAGAAAGTCTATGAGGCATATCAAGTCGTCGAACTTGAGCCACCTACTCCCGTATTTATACAAGGCGGCAAATCTCTTGTCAACAATCACCATTTGGCAATATGCACACTTATCAACGCCCAGCCTAATGTCCGGAACCTCTTCGCCTGTGCTGTGCAGAGTTGAGTATGCAATAGCGCCTATAGCGGCCACGGAAATACCAGTTGCTAACATGGTGAAAAAAGCTCTCCTTCCTATTCTTCTACCACTAGCCATCCGGCCATTTCAAGATGTAGCGGGGAGCAGAACTCATAACAGTAGAAGGCAAACACTCCCGGTATGTCTGCCACGAACTCTATCTCGGCGTATTCTCCCGGCTCTAGTGAAGCGGCGACGTTGTACTCCGAAAGCGCAAAGCCGTGCGTGGCGTCTATGGACTTTTCTATATTAGTTAAGTGTAGGCGTACTATGTCGCCCTTCTTAGCCACGATGATGTTAGGTCTAATCGTTGATCTGATAACTGTGCCCCACACCTCCGTAACCCACCTCCCGTCGGGAAGCTGGTACCTCTGCACCCTCTCTTTCCCTACTTCCGTAACGGCGTTGGGATCGACTTGGAACTGTCCGCCTTTCATAACGTGCGGATTGGCGCCGACTGGATATACTTGAGGCGGTTGCAACTTCTCGGCTCTGATAGCCTTGGCGTAGTGAGGCTCGCCCCAGCCGATTGGGACATCTGCCAGAAGTTTCATCTTGTCGCCTGATATGTCGATAAGCTGGAAGTTCTGCGGCAGAAGCGGCCCCACTTTGAAAAACCTGTCTAACGACCATTTATTCATTGCCACTAAATACTTGCCCGCAGGGTTAGGCGAGTTGGACTCTGGGATACATATGTGGCCAACGTTATAGTGTATTTGCACCTTGTCTACTACGGTAAAGGGCTTATCTCCCTGGTACTCCGGTGGGCCAAGAGTGAACTTTGTCACAACGTTTTCAACAAAACAGCTAATGTAGGCGTTGCCCCTCCCGTCAAATTCGGTGTGTAACGGCCCTAGACAAGCTTCCACTTGGCTTACGACTACGGAGTTATAGTCTAATATCGGCACTCCGTAGCGGTCCTGGCCCTCGAATTTCTTGTCGGCTATGGCCTGTTTAATTTTCTGTGTGCTGTATATGGTGGCATATGGCGCCAGCTTTCCGCCCACTGAGATGAAGTTGCCGCCGGGAGAGGTGTCCACGCCATGGGGACTCTTAGGTTCTCTAACAAAGAATAAGACACCCTCCTTTATGGCGTCGTCAAGCGACAGCACTTTGATTCCATTCATCTCTTTACAACGTCCCTGTCTCAGACAGAGGTCCTCCGCCTTTCTCCACAACACTACGTGAAGCAAGTCGTAGTCGTTTTTACTCAACTTCGCCTCGTAGGGCGTTTCCCCAAACATGCCCTCCGTGCCGAAAGAGTTAACAAAGGCAAGGCCGTCGCCGGGCCCCCAGCTCACAGTCGTCAGGTCTTGGACGTAGGGAGGCACCTCAATTTGAAAGCTTTTAGTAAGGTCGAAACGTCCTGTGTCTCTGTCAAAGGCTAAGAAGGTGATGGCGCCGCGCATATACTGCCAGAAGTAATTCTCATCTTTGACTATCTGCGACCACGGCACTTTAGTAACTCCGGGCTTGTAACCTCTGCCGGGCTCCCACGGCGCTGGGTACTGCGTTGCGTAGACCACATATTCTGTGTTTGGCGTGGCAAAGGCCCCGCCGTGTATAGTTTGTACATTTGGTATTTTTACAATGTCCTTTGTCTCAAAGTCCAATAACGAGATCGCGGCCGCTCTTCCGTTAGCCTTGTCGCCTATGAATAGCCACCTACCCACATACTCCGCGTTTTGTCTATCAAATTCCGGGTGGTGCGTGTCGCCCCAGCTTAAGGGCCTGCCAGCAGTGGCCCTCTCCGAGAAGAGGGTTTCCATAGTCTTTTTGTCGTGATAGCCCCAGCCTTGCCAAGGCTCAGGCGTGAACACGGCAATTATACGGTAGAGCTTCATAGAAGGTAGCCCCATTACGCCCACCTGCCCCGAGTGGCCTCCGCTGGAGAAGAGGTAAAACTCGTCGCCCATCCCGCCGGGGACGTAGGTCTTCACCGCGTTTACGACATCGTCCGCTGAGAGCTTGCGAGCTGTTGCAATTTGCTGTATTTGGCTCCAGGTCCCGGGAGGCGCTGGCGCCGCGGCGCCTTTCTCAATTAAAGTACTTAGCGCCAGGCCGCCCACCAGGCCGACGGCTAGACCGCCTATGCCTACAACCACGTCACGTCTAGTAATCTTAACCCCCACCTTCTTTTCTTTCTTCTCGCCGCCCGCCGCGGCCCCGCCGGCGGCGGCGATTCTAACAGGTCTTCTGTCCATATGTAAAAAGATATAGGGCGGGAAAACTATTTTGGTTAATGTGGTTAACCTCTAGAACAGGCAAATCTGTGGCACACGGTAAATTGTTCTAGTAATGTTTTAAAATGGTCATTAAGTGGTAATTAATGAAGATCTGTGTTGTTAAACATGTTCCCTGTATTTCTTTTTTCAATCAAAGTTGTCCCGATTTTAAGTATCTAGGCTTTAGAATTAGGAATGGGTATCTAGAACATTTAGTAGTATGCAACAGTAGACGCATCGTGGTGAAGTGTATGAAAGATTGTAAAATTGCTAAGAGGCTTGTTAACAGATTTGTATTTCACATCTCGTATAGCGGTGGAAAGTTTATATTTTTATTCTATGATAGGCGTTGTCCTGGCGAGGTTTTAAACAAGTCGCTGGTTACGCCGACAGAGAAAGAGGTAGTGGCCCTGCGGTTGTTCCTAAAGATGCCCATAAGCGGCGTGGCCCGCGCGATGGGGATTAGTAAAATAGGCGCCAGGAAGCTAGTAAAAAAGGGCATAGAAAAAGTAGTTAGGGTTCTTTAGCGTATTTTGTATAAGGCGAAGGCCAGTGGTATAAATGCGTATATCAAAACGAGGACTCCGATCTTAGCCACGACTAGGGCGCTTCCCGCCACATACGCCGCGGCGGAGTGTAAGAAGTCGCCCACTTTGCTGTTCTTATACATGTGCCACATCAGATACACATAGGGCGCGGAGGAGGCTATCCAAGCCGCGCCGACCAAGGGCGGCACGTCGGCCTGCGTCATAAACGCCGTGAGGAAGGTAAGCCTTAGAGAGATGGCGGTGGTGAAGGAGGCGGCGACTGCGGTTGCGAACCACAAACCGGCGGCTAAGACAATTTTCCCGTCGCCGAAGTGTCTGGCGGCCCACCAGAACACCAACAGGAGGATTATGTGGGCCGCGACGGCGACGGGGAGCAGTACGCCCTCAAGTATGAAGGAGAGGGCTCCCACAAAGCCGAAGATTTTAATGAGGCTTGGGTCGCTCTGCCTCTCTAAGCCAGCGCTCATACCACCTCTCGAAGTAGTAGTAGGAGAGGGCCATCATGCCGATCACGAGAAACGCCGAAAAAACCGGCGGGTTGAAGCCAGTGACTGCGTTCGCCGCCGCGCCTCCCAGCGAGAAGAGAGCCACCGCCAGGGAGAAGAGCTTTAAGGGCCTCATGCCCTCGCCGCAACTGGCGTGATGGAGTTGATGGCGCCTAGGTAGAAGGTGGCGAACAACAACACCCACACCGCGTCGACGAAGTGCCAGTAGTACTCGGCGGCCTCGACGCCATCGGGCCGGTTAGGCCTCCAGTAGCCCAGCTTTACAAACACGGCGACTAACGTCCAGAACGCCAGCCCGATGATTACGTGGAAGCCGTGTAGGGTCACAATTGTGTAGAAGTAGTTTGCGACGATAGACGCGCCGTACTTAAAGCCGTGGCTGGCCAGCTCTGGGTACTCGGCGAGGAACTGCCCGCCTGCGAAGAAGGCGCCGAGGGCCATGGTGGCGGCGAGCCACCCGTAGAAGCCCTTCATGTTGCCGCTGAGGAACGCCCTCCTCGCCGCCATGGCGGTAAAGCTACTGCCCCACAGTGCGAAGGACATGGCCAGAGACATGGGCGTGATTAGCTGAGGCAGGTGCGCAAGCGCCGCGTTCCACCCGTCGTATAGGACCACCCTTGCGTAGTAGGCGGAGGATATCAAAGTGCCGAATAGGGCCACCTCTGACATTATGACCCACGCGATAGACGCCTTTAAGTCGCCCCAGACGCTGGGCGGCTTGGGGATTTCGAAATGCGCCGCGCCGTTCATAAGCCTCAACATCTTGGCGGTTTTTACCTGGTCTAGGAGGAGCCAGCCTACGCCAATAGCTAAGAATGTGCCTATGCTGACGGCGCCGAACGCCGGCGACGAGAGGAAGGCGTAGTTTTTCAAAATGGGAGACACGCCTTTGAGGAGCGACAAGACGCCCAGGCCCAGCGGGATCATGCCTACTCCCAAGAGGAAGGGCCATGGGTTGGGCTCGTGGTGGGGCTTCACCACGGGCTTAATGATGTCAGGCAGGCCGTACTTGGCCACGCCCCACGGGTCCTCCCTATTGGCCACGGGCCTGCCGTTGAAGTAGCTGTAAAGCAAGTTGGCGAACAACACCGCAACCCCCGCGGCTAAGATCAAGGTGAAGAAGGTCATGGCCACGTGGTAGGGGTATGTGTCTGGGGTGGGCGCCGCGGCGTATCTCCTAGGCGAGCCAAGGATTCCTGCCGCGGACATAAGCGTGTAGGTGGCGAAGCCTCCTACCGTTATCAACGCCCAGCTGATCCTAGCCAGCCTCTCGTCGTACCAGCGGCCGGTGAGGTGCGGGAAGTAGTACAGCAAGGCGCCGAATACTCCAAAGGCGATGGCGTTGACGATGTAGTGGAAGTGGCCCAAAACAAAGTACGTGTCCTGTAAGTGCAGGTCTAGGGTAACCACTGGGAAGAACACGCCGGTGACGCCTCCGACTATGAAGAACAGGAGGAAGGTCAGCATGAACAACATAGGCGCCCTCAGCGAAATCCGGCCCCCGTACAGCGTGGCCACCCAGTTGAACACCTTCACGCCCGAGGGTATGGCCACGGCCATCGTGGCGATGGCCATGGCGATCCTCGGCGCGTAGTCCTGCACCGCTGTGAACATGTGGTGCATCCACACGGCGAAGCTGATAGAGGCGATGGCAACCGACGAAATGGCAATGGCGGTGTAGCCGTAGGCCCTCCTCCTGGCCATCCGCTGGATGACCTCAGACACGAGGCCCATGGCGGGGAGCACCAATATGTAGACCTCTGGGTGTCCGAAGAACCAGAATATGTGCTGGAACAGCCTCGGGTCTCCCGAAGCCGCCGGGTTGTTGGAGGCAACGCCGAAGAAGTGCATGCCGAGGTGTCTCTCAAGCAACAACATTATGGCGCCGGCGGCCAGCGGAGGCAGGGCGGTAACCATCAGCATCGAGGCGGCGAGGACGGACCAGGCGAAGAGAGACATGTCGATCATCTTAATGTCGGGCCTCCGTAGCCTAGTGATGGTGAGGATGAAGTTTATGCCCGTCAAGGTGCTGGAAAATCCGCCAATTATGACGCCCAGCAGTATTAAGTCAACGCCAAGCGACTGGCTGGTGGTGCTGAGTGGCGGGTAGAGGGTCCACCCCACCGAGTCACCCCTGTCCCAGAACAAGAGGCTGGACCACATGAAGACTGTGGCGGGAATTTGCATCCAGAAGGACAGGGCGTTTACCCTGGGCCAGTACAAGTCAGGCGCGCCGATTAGCTTAGGCACCAGCACGTTGGCCGCGCCGGCCACGGCCTGCATGGCGAAGAGTAATATCATACCGAGCCCGTGGAGAGACATAAACCAAGTGTAGAGCAAGTCGTTGAAGGGCTCTCCCACAGAGGAGCTGGGCGGCGTGTTGGCTATGGTGAGGCGTAGATACATGGCTGAGAACCCGGCCAGTACGAAGTTTATAATAGACAGCAAGATGTACATTATGCCTATCTTGTGGGCGTCGGTTGTTGTTAAGTAGTCTAAGATCTTCTCCGCCCGGCTCATGGCTCCACCACTATCTGGCCTTGCATTAGGTAGTGTTTGGCGCCGCAGAACTCGGCGCACAGCACGTGGTATGTGCCCGGCTGGTCTATCTTAAGCCACATGACATACCACTGCCCAGGTATGGCGTCGTACTTGTACCCAAGCTCTCTGATGTAGAAGGAGTGGGCCACGTCCGTCGCCGTCACCTCCAGCCTATACAACTTGCCCGCCTTTACGTACAAGGTATTGATGCTCTTGGTGCCGTTGGAGTATTCAAAAACCCAGCTGTACCTCATGGCGTACACCTTGACAGTCTCGTAGTCCCCCCCGGAGAAGGCCGCCTTCTCCGCCGTTTTGCCGTAGTTGTCAATTTCGTAGAGGCCCACGGCTGTGATGTAAGCTAGATAGCCTAAGATGGCGGCGGCGCCGAACACGGTGGCGTATTCAAGAACTTTCCCCCTCTCCATGGCCCACCTCTCTAAACTTGTAGGCGAAGTAGACCATCGCGCCTATGAATATGGAGGCCACCACGCCCGCCGCGACTACGACGATTGTGTAGGCGCTGAAGATTACTGAGGATATGGGCGAGGCGATTGGGAACGGGGGCTTTCCGAAGTCCACAGCCGCTAGCCACGCGGCTAGTATAGCGGCCACTGTGGCTGTCAACAAGAGATAATCTTTTTTGGCAAGCATGTGCATCAGTAAAAATTTCTATTTAAACTTTGTTACCTATACAAAAGTAGCTACATTTGCGGTTGCAAACGCTTATTAAACACTACTTTATTTCGAGTCATGTTCGGCTTCCCTAGGCTTGTCCAACTCGCCTTTTTGACAGGCCTCGCAGTGAGCTTTGTGGGCGGGCTGACGGCGGGGCTGGGCATGGGGTTCGACCTGGGGACTCAGTGGCCCGGCCCCCCAGCGGCTTTGATCGCAACGGCGCTTAGGGGGAGCCTAGAGCCCGTCCACCGGTTTTTGACTGTGGCAGCCGGCGTGTTGTACGTGGCGGTGCTCGCCTACGCCTTTAAGGTTAGGGGGAGGGTTTTGGTGCTCGCCGCCTTGGCCGTCGGGTTTCTCGTGGCCACCGCGCTGACGGGCCGCATGGTCTTGCTGGTGCTAGGCGGCGAGGTGCCCCGGCCGTATTCGTTTGCGGTGTACCCCCTCAACAACGCCCTGGCCCTCTTCGCTGTGGGCGCCATGGCTCTGCTGTGGGCCATGCTCACGCCCGCGGAGCCCGCAGACAGGGCGTATTTGTACAGAGGCGCCGCCGCCTGGGGCTTTTTGTCGTCTGTCACGGGGGCCTACATGTTGGGATACCACAAAATCACGAGGGAGCAGTTCCAGTACGCGCTGTGGCCGCCTACGCCAGACCCCGTCTGGGCGTTGCACATTTTAGGAGCGGCGTTGATGGCGGCTTTGGGCGCCGCGGCGTTGCTTCTAGACAGAAAGGCGGACTTCTGGCGCCTCGCCTTTGCAATATCGATAATAGCCCAGCCCCTTACGGGCCTCCTCATGATACGGGGGGCCTCGGCGGACCCCTGGGCGCCTGGCGTGCAGACGGGGTTTCACGCCGCCTTTGCCCACCTCGCCGTAATCTCGTCGTTTGTAATCTACGCAAAGAGTAAGTACGGAAGGCGGTAGTTTTTAAAGGACTAATCAGTGCCCCCCATGGATTTGCCCTACGCCGTGCTTATCGCAACGGCGGCTTTTCTCAACGCCGCCGCCTTTTTCTACAGGAGGGCCGCCCCAGCCGCCGCCTCCGCCTCCCTCGCCCTTTTGGCCTACCACTGGTGGCTCTACTTCGCCGGCCGCTTCGACGTAGCGGTGGTGTACATAAACGCCGCGTCGGGCCAGACGGCCCTTGAGAGAGCCGCCGCCGCGCTGGCGTCTATCCCAGGGGCCGTGTTTGTAATAACTGCGGCGCTTGCGGCGGCCTCTGCGTTGCTTAAAAGCAGAGCTGGCCACCTAGTCGCCTCGTTGCTGACGGCGTACGCCGCCGCCGAGAGGCCCTTCGAGACGCTTGGCGCTAATCCGCAGACGGGGCTCGGCCTAAACCCTCTGCTCAGAAGCCCATGGGCGGTCCCCCACCCCCTGGCGGTCCTCGTCGGATACGGCCTACTGCTCGCCTCGGCGGCCGCCGATTCTCAAAAGGCCGCCCGGTGGGCCTGGCTTCTCCTATCGGCGGGGCTACTCATGGGCGCGGTGTGGAGCTACCAGACCTTCGGCTGGGCTGGGTACTGGGCGTGGGACCCCGTGGAGAACGCCCTGCTGGCGGTGTGGCTCGCCGCGACGGCCTCTCTCCACTTAAACACTAGGGGGTCGAGAATTGCGGCGGCTGGGGTTGCCCTCGGCGCCGTCGCGGTCAACCAGGGAGGCTTCTCGGCTTTACACAGCTTCGTGGGGTCCACCCCCACGCCTCAGATTCTCCTGGCCGCGTCAATTGCGGCGGTGGCGTACGGCGCCGCCACGTCGTATGCAAAGATGGACTGGGGAAGGGCGGCATCTGGGCTGGGGCTTCTGGCGCTTGCCCTAGTGGTGTACGCGGCGACAGCCGCGCCGGCTGCGTACTCGGCGCTTACGGGGGCGAGGCTCCAGCCGCCCGCCGGAGACAGCTTCGTCCAGACGTACGTGCCGGTGCTAGCCGCCGCTGTGTACACGGGGCTGTTTGTCTCTTCGGCCTACCACGCTGGGCTTAGGCGCTGGAAAGAGGTGGCCGCCGTCTACGCGGCGATACTGGCGGCGTCAGCGGCCGCGGCCCAGTTGTTTAAATACGCCTCCGAGAGCCCCATCTCTACAAACTTCTTCGTGTATCTGATTATAGGCGGAGCCGCCGCGGCCGTCTACTACGTGGCCAGGGGGAGGGGGGGCTTTCTCTACAAGGCTTTGCACGCCGCGGCCTTCGCCCTGCTGGCCTTGATAGCTCTCAGCGGGCCATACGCCTACGGCCAGGGGTATTACAAGTTGTTGCCAGTAGACGAGGTGGGAGCGACGTACTTCACCTTGTTGCAGTGGCCCTACCCGCAGACGGCGTCTATAGAGGAGTATCAAGTGGTCCCGGACCCCCGCGTCGTGGCTATGCCGGAGCAGCTACAAGCTTCTCTGCCTAACTATACGGCGTTTGTTAAAAAGTTCGGCGGCGTCTTCTCGCTAGAGGGGGTCAACTACACAGTGGTTAAGGCGGCCGGAGTGGACTGGGTGGTGGTATGGAACGGCGGCGTCAAGTTGGGAGAAGTGGGCGGAGTCCCCGTCGCCGAGGTTGAGAAAAATGGAACCGCCGTGGTGTTCCCCGCGCCGCTGGACTTAGTCAAGGCTCTTGAGGCAGACCCGCAACTGGTGAAGCGGTTTTTCACATGTAGAAACAGCTCAGCCGCCGTCCCCGGCGGGCTGGAGATACGCGGCGTTGTGAAGATAGACGGAGCGGAGGCGCCGTTCCTCATCAGATACGACTTTTCCGGCGCTGTTAAGGGCGTCGGCGCAGTGACGCTGGGCGTAGTCGACGTGTACAAGCCGCTTGCCGGGCTCCACGTGGTGGTGGCGCCGCCGGCCATGTTCACCGAGGCCTACATGTGGGACTACGCCACCGCCCAATACGCAAGGCTTCTATTAGACATGTGCAACGCCGACGCGGCCTACGCCGTATTGGCAAGACAGGGGGTGTCAAACCTCACGGCCGCGGTTAGATACCTTAGAGAAGCCTCGCCGTACTGGGTCCTCGGCCTGAAGCCTGTGCCGGCCATCACCGAGCTGTGGGCGTGCTCAGCATCTCTGCTCATCTTGTCGGCGGCATACTTTATACTAAAAAAATAGATAAATATACACACATGTAAATATACGGAGTATCAGGCTAAATCTATAAAGTTTAATACAAAACTATTTAAATACCCCAAATCAGAACCCCATGCGGTTGGTAACAGCCACAATAATTCTCGGGGTAATAGTAATAGCAGCCGCAACGGCATTGTCGTTGCTAGGACTAGGAGGAGGCCAAGGAGGAGCACAAGCACCGCCAGCACAACAGCCCACCACAACTCAGACCCCGCCTCCATCGTCTGGTGGGGTGTCTATCCAGTACGACGCGCAACTAGCTCAGAAGGGTATTGACTACTTTAAGTCCGTCGGGTGTACCGCCTGTCACTCTGTCAAGTCTTTGGGCATTTCTGGCGGCGCCGTTGGGCCGGATCTCTCTAAGGCTTTGACCTCCCCGTCTACCGCCGTGCAGGGGCTCGCCCGTTTTTACAAAGAAAACGGTCTTGAAAACCCGGCGGCAGATCCGCAGAAGGCCGCCCAGCTACTGGCACAGTTTTTAACAAACCCGCCCTCCTACTCCACCACCATGTCCTCGCAGGTAAACGCATACAAGTCGCTGTACGGAGACCAGTGGGAAAAAGACTACGTACCAGCCCTAGTAGAAATGATGAAAATGGCCGCGACGAAGTGATATGGTTGACGAGAACAGGAGAGACGCCTTGAAGGTCCTTTTAGGCACGACGGCGGCGCTTGGCGCGGGGATGTTGGCCACGCCTCTTGTCGGCGCCATAGTCGGAGAGAAGGGGAAGTACCTACAGCCGAGCTCCGTGGGGGCCATCCCAGTTGAGATTTGCAAAAGCGTAGACGCCTGCCCGCAGGAGCTTGGGGTGCCGATCAGCGATTTAAAAAACGGCCCAGTTTTCAAAATAATTAAAAAGGATACCTTGGCAATCCCCGCCGTCTTTGGGCTGGTGAGGGGAACCGACGGCAAGGAATACCCCGTGGCATATGTGCCGATATGCACGCACTTCGGCTGTCCTCTCAACTACTCAGGTGGCAAATACTTGACGGGGTTCTTCTGTCCTTGTCACGGGAGTAGTTTTACGATATGCAACAATCCGCAAGGTTGCCCCGACAGAAAGGCGGCGTTTCTAGAGATGTACGTCTCAGGCGGGCCTGCCGTTAGGTCGTTGCGTAGTATAAAGGTGGCTGTGAAGGACGGAGTTGTGTATCCCCTGGAGGCGTACATATGAGGGCGTTGGTTAGGCTTTGGGAGCTCGTTTTGGAGAGGTTCCACCTCAAGGAGTTTCTTGAGCACCCGGTGCCCCGCTATTCTAACATCAATCCGCTTTATTGGTTCGGCGACGTGGCGGCTGTCAGCTTCTTCCTCCTCGCGCTGACGGGCTTCTTCCTGGCGCTGTTATACACACCGTCGATACAGGTTCAGACTATTCCGAGGAGCGCCTTGTTGCCGTGGGACGAGCTGTACGGAGAACGTCTGTACGGGACGGCGGAGCAGGTGGGGGCCACCGGTAGCTACCTCAGCGTATATACAATTACATACTTGACCCCCTTTGGCTTTATCTTAAGAGAGTTCCACCTATGGGCCGCCTACTTGATGATCATGGCGGCCTTGGTGCACTTCTTCGCCAAGTTTGTCTTAGGTTCGTACAAGAGAAAGGGAGGCGGGGCGTTGTGGCTACTCGGCGTCTTGTTGGGGTTCCTCACAATAAACCAGGCGGTGTTGGGCTACATACTGCCCCTCCACCTCGACGGCATCTTGGCGTTGATGATTGGGCTGAACTTGTTTAGATACTTCGACTACCTTGGCATACCAGTGGGGGGCCTGATCCTCTCCCTACTGGGCTCCAACTACCCCACCGACGCCGTAGTGAAGACTATATACGTCGCTCACATACTAATCGTGCCTGCCATAATTCTCGTCCTCCTGGGGCTTAAGATACAAGGCATATTATACGGAGGCGTCTCTCCGCCGCCTGTCAAGAACGAGGAGGTTAGGAAAAAGATGGTGGAGGACGTGGAGCCCTTCTACCCCCACCGCTTTGCCCTAATGGTGGGGCAAGTGTTCCTACAGATCTCGCTGATTTTACTGCTGGTCGCCTTCTTCCCGCAGCCGTTGCTAGAGCCTTGGGCTCCCGGACAGGGCGTGCCCGCAGGCGTGAGGCCGCCGTGGCCCGTCATGTGGTACTACACATACGTTAAGATGATTGACCCGTTCATCTCTGTGGGCCTGCCCATACTCTTGATGCTCTTCGCGCTGGTCGTTCCGCTGTTGGACAGGTCGAAGAGCGTCTCGATTAACGACAGGTGGGTCTGGGTGCTCATCGCGATAATTTACATGGCCATAATTGGGTACGGCAGCGTGCTGGGCTTCATAATTGACATCCCGAAGCAGATCACGCCTTTTACGCGCATAGCCGTGCCTTCCGACAGCGCTGTGCCCTACGTAGGAACGCCCACGCCTGTTGGGTAGCCATGGACCCCGCACCCCTTGCCTGGATCACCGCCGGCATCGCCGTGCCGGCCATTGCGTTGATATTTGCCTTCAACGGGCTGGACAGGCGCTGGGCTGTCGTCACGGGGCTGGTGTCGCTCCTGCTAATCCTAGCGCTGTTCGCCTACACAGCGTCGCTGATCGTTGCGCACTACCAGGGGCTGACGTTCCCGCCGGATCCCGCGGCTGTGGAGAAGGGGGTGGCCTACCAGAGAGTAGCGGCGGGGCAGTTGGCGGCTGCCTCCTTCATAGTGGGGCTACTTGCCATTGGATACTACATGGAGATCTCGAAGAAGGGCCATGAATAGGGCCACCATACTGCTCATAATTGCCGTATTGGCTGCCGTGGGCATGGTGTTGCTGAACTACGGGCTGACGTACGTGCAGGCTGTGTACAACTCCTTTGCAAACGCCCCCTCGCCGTTGGAAGATCTGAGGTCGGACAAAGTGGAGCGGACGTGGATGCTTCAAAGCGCCGCGTGGACTGGGGTATTCGCAATGTCTATTGTTGCAGTGATGGCTTACCTCTACTACCTGGCGAGAGAAGAATTCAAATAATTTTTTCCACATTTTCCCACCTTTTTACATTGTTTTGTAGAGTAGTTTACTTTTGTCAATTTTTACTAATTTTTTACTATTTTTATGTAGTTTTGAGGTTTTTCTACTATTGGTTTTGTTTTAGCTTTAAGTATTTTTGGTGATAAAATTTAAAAATTTCTTTTTTCTCGTTCTACATGTCTTCTGAAAGGGAAGTTGAAGGGAAAGGCGCTTTAGTTACGATGTTGATATACGGCGCGATATTTGCCGCCTTGTGGTTTGCTATCTATGCAATAACGCTGGGTAGGGGGATTGTGGGGTAGGCTATGACGGTGCACACCTCTGAGAAGGTCTGGGTTGGGTTCGTGGCCGCCATCGTGGTTATTTTTCTCGCGGCGCTGGCCTACGCAGCGTGGGTAGTGGGGCTCCAAGTGCCGGGCGGCGACGTGCAACTTGTGGACCCGCAGAAGGCTTTGCAAGAGCTAAAGCCTGGGGTCCGCGAGGTGGCTCCCGGCAAGTACGAGGTCACTATCGTCGCGAGGATGTGGCAGTGGTTTCCTAACAACATTACGCTGGTAAACCCGCAGGAGGTGAAGTTTAGGTTTACCTCGATGGACGTGATCCACGGCTTCGAGGTCGTTGGGACAAATGTCAACGTCATGGTGTTCCCAGGCTACGTGGCTGAGATTACGTGGCGCGTGCCGCCAAACGCGAAGGGCAAGTATCTAATTGTTTGTAACGAGTACTGCGGCTTCGGCCACCAAGACATGTATGCAGTTTTAAATATAGTTAGATCTTAGTAAAGAATAGAAAAATTTTTAAATTCTATTTCTTTTTTTCTCTTATGATAACTCAAAAATTTGTCGTAGAAGATAGAGTAGCGAAGATAGCGCTTGTGTTTAGCTACGTGCTGTTGTTGCTCGGCGGCTTGTTCGGCTTTTTACAAGTCCTCAGCCGGGCCCCCGGGATACCTCGGCTTGAGGACACCAACACCTATTACATGGGCTTGACTCTACACGGCGTTGCCTTGGCCGTGCTTTGGACTGCCTTCTTTATCGTGGCCCTTGCGGTGTTTGTAATTACTAGGGAGCTGAAGGTTAACATGAATGGCCCGTTGCTGTTGGGCGGGAGCGTTCTGGCGATAGTGGGCTCGCTGATGGGCGCCGTTGCAATCCTGTCGGGGCAGGCCTCGGTTCTGTACACGTTCTACCCGCCTCTGCAAGCCACGCCGCTGTTTTTCATAGGGTTGGCTGTAATTATCATAGGCACTTGGCTGATAAGCGCGGCGATTATAGAAGCCATCGTGAGGTGGAGGCGGCTAAACCCGGGGAAGGAGATCCCGTTGGCCACATACGGCGTGTTTGCCACCATTGCCATTTGGCTTATGGCCACGCCTCCCGTCGCCTTCGCCGTGATTGCGTACTCAGTACCCATGTCTTTGGCCAGCGCCCCTGTCGACGTATTGGCGTGGAGGCTGTGGTTCTGGTTCTTCGGCCACCCCCTGGTCTACTTCTGGCTCGTCCCGGCGGTGACGGTTTGGTACACCATACTGCCTAGGGTTTTGGGCACTGAGGTGTTTAGTAAGACCATGGCAAAGGTGGCGTTCTTCTTGTACATAGTGGCGTCAGTGCCGGTGGGCCTCCACCACCAGTTCGTGGACCCCGGCGTCCACCCGGTCTACAAGTACCTCCACACTGTGTTGACCTATTTAGTGGCGGTGCCTTCGTTCATCACGGCCTTTAACGTCATCGCCACCTTGGAGAAGGCTGGGAGGATGCGCGGCGGCAAGGGCTTGTTCGGCTGGATTACCGCTCTGCCGTGGGGGAAGGACCCGGTGTTCACCGGCATCACCTTTGCAATTATTTTGTTCGGCATCGCCGGCTTCTCGGGGGTGGTGAACGCGTCTTTTAACGTGAACTACCTAGTGCACAACACGCTGTGGATCGTCGGCCACTTCCACCTCACCGTGGGCGGCGGCGTAACGCTGACGTTTATCGCCACCTCCTTCCTCCTAGTCCCGCTTCTGTTCGGCAGAGACTACGTGGGGAAGAAGCTGTTGATCGCAGTGCCCACCCTCTGGTTTGTGGGCCAGCTTATCTTCGGCGTTGCCTATCACACCGCTGGCCTCCTCGGCGCGCCTAGGAGGACTGACATCGCGGCGTCTCAGCTGTGGCAGTATCCTGACTTAGTGCAGTCGCTACAGCTGGTGGCGCAGTGGGTGCCTTGGCTACAACTGGGGGCCGTGGGCGGCATAATTTTCGCCATAGGCGGTGCCTTGTTCCTACTGCTGACCTTTGCCACAATCTTCGCCGGCCCTAGAGTACAGCTCAGCGGCGGCGAGCTGAAGATATCCCCCGAGCCGGAGAAGCCGACTTTTTTCGACAAAATCGGCATCGTGGCGTTGATAGCCATTATACTGATCGTAATTTCGTACTCGTTGCCCACTATTGAAATATACTCAAGAGGTCTGTCGCCCGCTCCTCCGTATTGGCCTACTGGGGCCAGGGGTTAAGTATTAAAACTACTACCCCCTTTTTTCCATGCGCCTCCTCTACCCAATTCTTTTTGCGGCTATTTTTCTTCCTCTCGCAGTCGCCTTTCTCATGCAGAGCGGGCAGACCACGGCTGAGGAGCACTCCGGCCTTTTCGAGAGGGTGGTGCCCGTCTGCTACCCCCCGGGGAGAGAGCCGGCGGCATACGACTTTCAGCTTGTGGATCAGTACGGCCGGCAGATCCGCCTTTCGGAGCTGTGGAGCTCGCCGGTCCTCGTCACGTTTACGTACACCTACTGCCCCGACGTCTGCCCCACTATGCACTTCGTACTGAACAAGACGTTGCCGTTGGTCAAGGGCGTGGTGTCCCACGTTCTTGACGTCAGCCTCGACCCTCAGAGAGACTCTGTGGACCGGCTGAGGGCCTACGCGCTGGGGAATAGGTACAACTGGACTTTTCTAACGGGGGATGAGAAGACCTTAGAGGCAGTTTGGAGGGCATACGGCGTGTACAGAGCTGTGGAGACAAGGAACGGGCAGCCGTACATAGTACACGACGTGGTGTGGGTGGTGGTAAAAGACGGCAAGATCCTGGGAGTGGTCCGGGGCTTGACGGCTCCGGACACCCTCGCCGACTATGTGAAAAAGTTTGTGGCTCGGCAGTGCTGATGGCGGAGGGGCTTATTCTTAATTACATCTCCCGTTGCCCCGGGCCTTACTTCAGGCAGCTGTCTAAGGAGCTGTCGGTCCCCGTGGGCACTCTGGATTACTACATAACAAAGCTGTGGAGGGGAGAGAGGATATTCCGCCTGGGGCAGAGGCCGCGTTACTTCGCCCGCGAGGTGACCCCCGAGGAGGCTGTGGCCATATACGTGTTGAGAGAGGGGGCGGCGGGGGTTAGGGAGTTCCCCGAGGTGAAGTGCGGCCGCAGGCTGTGTCAACTCTACCGCGACCTCATGGTGGCCGCCTTGGACAAGTACCCATGTCTTAGGAGAGACGTGGTGGACAACTTCATCGCCCTTATGTCGCTTTTATAGCCATGGGCTTGGATATAGACTAGAACATATCTCCCGCGGACGTTCGCCGTGTTGTTCTATAAATTATATAAAGCGTTTCTGTGTTTTTGCTCATGCGGCCGGCAGAGTGGCTCGTGTTGGCAGTCGTGGCGGTGATAGTGGGGGTCGGCGCTTACTTGGCGGGGTCCTCGCAGGCAAAGGTGGAAACTAAGACTGTGATCGTGACGCAGACGGCGGCCGGCACTACTACGACGGTGGTGAGGACTGTCACCGTCACGGCGACGGCCGGCCCCACGGAGCTAGAGAAGCTGATTCTAAACGGCACGTTAGCCCAGAGATGCGTTTTCTGCGGCATGGACGTCTCGGAGGCGGAGAAGATGGGGGTGTCGGCGGTGGTCCGCTTCTCTACCGGCGTCGTGGCGGAGACGGACGACATAGGATGTGTCTTTAGGATGGCCCTCCTCCCCGTGGAGAAGTGGAGGTTTTTAAGCGGTTTAATTGCGAAGAACGTCACCACTGCGGCTGAGCTGAAGAAGAGGCTGGGGGACGTGGTGGAGGTTTTGGTGCCCGACTACGCCTCTTTCAAGAGGGGGGCTGTGGCCTACGTAGATGCTAAGAAAGCATATTATATAATTATGCAGAATATGAAGACGCCCATGGGGGACTGCGTCTTTGCCTTTGCTAACAAAGACGAGGCGGCTATGCACAACTCCACCGTGTATACCTATGACCAGATGTTGCAACTGTATAGAGACGTGATGCAGAAGACGGGGATGCCGAGGCCCAACTGGTGCAGAGGCGGGGGCGGGATGCACTCGCACTAAGATGGTTTCAAGAAGAGTTTTTTTCTCCGTCTTAGCCCTCGGGGGCGGCCTCTTCCTTTTGTACGTGCTTTTGGGGCGCGGCGGCGGTGGCGGCGAGTCTGAGCTGTGCCCCGAGGAGCCGCCGCTGGTGTATGGGCGGGAGGAGTGCCCCGTCTGTAAGATGGTGGTGGACTACCCCCCCTCCTCCGCCGCGATGAAGGCCAGGGTGAGGGGGGTGGATAGGTGGTACTTCTTCGACGACGTGGGCTGTCTTGCCACTTGGCACAGGGAGGTGGAGGCGCAGGGGGGCGAGGTGTTGTACATATGTGTGCGCGACAGGGTGGACGGCAGGTGGGTTCGGGCAGAGGCGGCGTACTTCCTCGTCACCTCCGAGTTTACGGCTATGGGCACTGGAATTTTGGCGGCGTCGCCGGAGAACGTGGAGTTGTACAAGAGGGGGGTTGTGAAAGGCCCGTGGATCGTCTTACAGGTTGGGGGCCGGGGCGGCTACGACCCTCCGAAGCCCTCGGGCGACGTGAAGGCTGTTGTAACCTATAAATGCGTACGTGAGAGGTTTAGGTATGGACCTGCGTGGTCTGTTGATCCTAATTGGCATCGCGGCTGTTAGCGCCTTGGCCGCGGAGGTGGTTATAGACAAGCCCGGGCTGTACAGAGACGTGGCCGCCTCGAGGCTTGTGATAAACGCCAGCGGCGTCGTTGTGGAAAACGCCACTGTGAGGGGGGGCGCGGGGGAGGTGGAGCTGCCGAAGACTATGACCGCCTACAGGCTTAAGCCCACGGCGGGTTGCGTAGTTGTCGCCGGGCACAACGTAACTCTCCGGGGGGTCTCTCTGGAGTGCGCCTCAGGTG
>JAVZUI010000038.1:0-17989 GCA_038879095.1 Pyrobaculum sp.
CCGTGTTTTACTTGGGATCTGTACCGTGGCCCTCTGGTGTACTTTTCTCTTTGTTTAAGTCTAAGATCTTTCTTTTCGTCCACGGTTTTATATATCACGAGTACTTAGCTGCACTTGTGTCTGGGCGTTTAAGGGCTAGGTTCGGCGCACTGGCGCTACTCTCGCTATATGAGACTGGCAGGTCTCTGGGCTCTTTGAACTTTATCTGCCACTCACAAACAACGTGTAATATGGCTAAAGTGCCACCCTACAAGAGGGTAATACTTCCACAGTACTTCTTAGAAGAGGACCTTTACCTTTATGAATCAATTAGAAGGAGGTGTGCGCATAGGAGTAATAGGTTGAGGATCGTCTCGTACAGCTCATTTGCCGACTCACCTAGACTCCTCAGAACTGTCCACATAATCAGTCTGGCCAAGGCGGTTAGAGGACTCGCCCGTAGAGATTTTGAGTTTGTGGTGGTAGATCCGCGCTCTGAGCCTCTGGATCTGGGCTGGCTTAAGGTCGTGAAACCCTTGCCTAGGGAGGAGTTTCTCTGCCTAGTCGCCTCTTCTGACCTCTATATAGAGCGGTGTATTGACGAGGAGTTGGGATACGGCTCTTTGGAGGCCATGGCCATGGGCGTGCCTGTGGCTAAAATCACACACCACGCATTTACAAAATTTGTAGATTATGGCGACGCAGTCCTCATGGCCGACTCGTTTAACAAGTTAGCAAGGGTTGTCGCGAACTATATGGACTCGGCCGACTCCCTAAAGCCGGAACATTCGGAGAAAGCACGTCGGTATGTGTTAGAAAGAAGAATGTGGGATTCGGTAAAGGCTGACCTTATTCGGTCTTTGTACTTGTAACAAAAACTAACATCTATATACATCTGTATCTATATTGAAATATCCCTTTCCAATTTGGATATCTCTGAAGTATATTTTTATATGCCAATAGCCCAATGCCAAAAGCTTCTGAACACGCGCGTCCGCCGAGTGTCGCAGGCTCTTTTCTTATTGTCGCCTTGATTATTTTGGGGATTTCTGTTAGGCTGATGGGGCCCTTCTGGTCAATCGACTCTATGTCCTTTGGGTATTTTACCCACAGCGGTACGCGTATCACTGAGTCTTCTAGCCAATATTGGTGTGAAAAGCCTGGGTCGCATAAGCCTTGGCCGTGGTCGGAAGCGACTATTACCAAGGTGTTGTCGTCGAACATTTGCGCTATTTCTACAGCTCTCTTCGTCGCGACGTCTGCGAATTTTTTGTAGTGATTAATATATTTATATGCCCATTCAGGACATTTCCCCGTAATTATCGTATGAATAAATACCTCCTCTATTTTTTTGGAACTATCAAACCGCCAGTACGGCTCATGGGCCTCAACAATATTTACCAAGAGGAAATATGGATTATCTCTGTTGATTCTCCCCATAAATTGTTTAATTCCACTTTTTATTATTCGTCCTCCTTTTTCCCGCGGCCCTAGTATTCTTGTAATTATATAGTAGTATAGAAACGCATTTAGTAATTCTTTTATTCTTCTATTTTCAATTAACAAGCGGATAGTTTTTAATCTGTTCTGCTCGTCTACTTTTACTAGGAGCTTTCTAGGCGTCCACACCTCGTCGGCTTTGAAGCCGTATTGTGGTGTGATGAATCCGTTCGCCGTGAATATCGCGGTTCTGTATCCTAGGCGCTTTAGATCGCCGAGGATTCCGTAGCCGAGGCGGTGCATGCGGATTCTGGCCCGTCTAGCGTATTGCTCCGGCCCTGCTAGGAATAGCTCTAGCGACTCATGTACGCCGTGCTGTGAGGGCATTAGGCCGGTTATCATCGAGACGTGGCTTGGGAGTGTCCAGGGGGCTGGGGCTATTGCGTTTTCGTACTTCACAAAGCCGAGGTCTCTCAGCGCCTCTAGCCCTTGGGCGTGGTCTTCGCGGAGGGTGTCTACGACGAGTAGTACTATGTTGGGTTTCACGCGTATCCCAGCTCCCGCAACCTTCTTGTTACCTCCTGCTCTTCCTCGGGGCTCAGCCCTGCGCCTAGCCACTCGGCGATTATTTCTTCTACCAGCTGGTCCACGGTCTTGCCCCGCGTGGCGGCTTCGCGCCTCAGCGCCTCGTACAGCTTGTCGCTGATGGTGACGGTGGGCACTTGTGGGGGTTGTCTGCCGTTTTTATTTGTTTTGGTGTGTAATGTTTTTTAATTAGTAATTACTGGGCATTATGCGTTGTTTGGAGCGGGGCCTTGTGGTTTGGCTGACTGGCCTTCCGGCGTCTGGTAAGACTACTATTGCCGGGCTGACGGCGGGGCGGCTTAGGGGTTTGGGTTTTCGGGTGGAGGTGCTTGACGGCGACTGGGTGCGCTCCACTATCAGCGTGGGGGCTGGCTTTACTAGGGAGGAGAGGCGTGTGCACCTTCTCCGCGTGGCGTGGGTTGCGCGCCTCCTCGCGCGTAATGGGGTGGTGGTGTTGGCGGCTTTTGTCTCTCCGTACCGGGACGTCCGCGCGGAGGTGCGGAAGGTTGTGGAGGAGGAGGTTCCGTTTTTTGAGGTGTACGTAAAGGTCCCCCTCGACGTTGCAATGGCGCGTGACCCGAAGGGCCTCTACGCGAGGGCGCTGAGGGGGGAGGTTAAGAACTTTACGGGGGTGGACGACCCCTACGAGGAGCCGTTGGCGCCCGACCTAGTTCTTGACAACGCGGAGGTCTCCGCGGAGGCCAACGCCGACGTTCTCGTGAGGTTTGTCCTCGACAGGCTTGGCCATGTCTAGGCTCTTTGTCCTTGCCCTCGACGGGTTTCCTTTCGAGGCTTTTCTGCGTCTGCGCGACTTGATGCCTAACGTGGCTGAGGTGGCGGATAGGGGGGGCTGGGGGGTTATGCGCGCCGTTGACCCTCCTATCACCGTCCCGGCGTGGGCCTCTATGTTCACCGGCCTTGACCCGGGGGAGCTGGGCATCTACGGCTTCCGCCACCTGCGGCGTCCTGAGGGGAGGCCTTACGTGGTTACTTCTCTGGACGTGTCTGCCCCCTTTGTGTGGGAGCGGCTGGGCCTGCGCTCGGTGGTGGTGGGCCTGCCGCCTGGCTACCCGCCGAGGAGGTACGGCGTGTGGATCAGCGACTTTATGACTCCTCAGGGGAGGCAGTGGACTTACCCGCCCGACCTGGCAAAGGAGCTGGGGGAGTACATATTCGACGTGGAGTACCGCACTGACAGGAAGGAGGAGGCCTTTGCCCAGCTTTTGAGGATGGTGGAGCTCCGTTTTAGGGCTGCTGAGAGGCTTCTCGAGCTGGGGTGGGACGTCTTTGTGCTCCACGAGATTGGGACTGATAGGGTTCACCACCTGTTTCAGAAGTTTTGGGACTTCGACCACCCCCTCTACGTGCCTGGGAATCCTCACGAGGATAAGATTCCGCGTCTCTACTCCTTTGTGGACGGGCTCTTCGGCCGCCTGTTGAAGAGGCTGGGTGGGGCCGAGGTGTTGGTAATTTCGGACCACGGCAACCAGGCGCAGCGGGGGGTGCTGGCGTTTAACCAGTTGTTGGAGGAGTGGGGCCTTCTCGCCTTCTCTAGGGAGCCTAGGCGGGGCGAGGACGTGGACGCCGTGGTGGACTGGGGTCGTAGCAAGGCGGTGGCGTGGGGCGGGTACTACGCCAGGGTTTTTCTAAACGTGGGGGGCGAGGAGCGTTACGACGTCGTGAGGGAGCTTAGGAGGCGCCTGCGCCACATTAAGGCGCCTTGGGGGCACATATCGGCCGACGTGTTTGAGCCTGGGGAGCTTTACCGCGCCGTTAGGGGGGACGCGCCGGACCTCGTGGTGTACTTCGACGGCCTTAGGGTGCGCCCTGTGCAGACGGTTGGCTACGACTCGCCGTGGCTGGAGGGGAACGACCGGGGGCCTGACGACTCGCTTCACAGCTTCAACGGCTTCTACGCCGGCTCGTGGCTTCCTTGGCGTAAGCGGGATGTGCACGCCCTCGACGTGGCGGGCCTCGTGGAGGGGGTTCTTAAAGGTAGCCGAGGGCCCTGAGCTTTTCTTCCAGCTCTTTTTCCTCCTCTGGGGTGAGGTGGGGGGTCTTGTCGCCGCGCCTCTCCTTCATCGCGACGACTTCTCTCAAGACGTACACCACGAATTCTGACACCGACGTGAAGCCGGTGCCTTCTATCAGCTTTTCTATCTTCTGGTAGAGGGGTAGGGGTATCGACACGGTGGTGTGCCTCCTCTTGGCCACGTGTTTGTCCTTCTTCTTTTTTAAATCTTTTTAACTGGGTGGTTTTTGGGGGCGTGTCTGTCTACAGGGCTGGGTTTTGGCTTTACGCGACGAGTTTGGCGTCTCAGCTGGGGGGTTACGTTTTTTGGTTTGTGGTGGCGGCGTCTGTGGGGGTTGGCGAGCTGGGGGAGGTGGCGTTTCTTGTGTCTGTGGCGGGGGTTTTTTCTACCGCGCTGGGCCTGGGGTTGGGGCCTGCCGTCATGCGGCTTTGGCCTGCGTCTGGGGATAGGCGGTTTGGGGAGGGCGGGCTCGGCATTACGCTGGCGCTGGCGGCGGCGGGGTCGGCGGCGTTGGCGTTGTGGAGGCCGGTGGTGGGGTTTTTGGTGGGGGTGGGCCTTCTCTCCTCTGTCTACTCCTCGTTTTTTCAAGTGCTGTACGATACCCGCCCTGTGTTTTTGGCCACTGTCGTCGGCCAGGCGGCGAGGGTGGCGGCGGCCCCCTTCCTCGCCGGTTTGGGCGCCGACGCCTTGGCGGCCTCATACGGCTTCCCGGGGGTTCTGCTTATTGCCCTCGGCGCGGCTCGCCTTGGCCTCCGGCCGCGGTTTTGGGGGATGGGGGAGCTTCTCAGGGCTGGCCTCTCTGCCTGGGCTCCTGGGGTTGTGTCTGTGTTTGGGACCAACCTCGGCGTGGTGGCGGCGTACGGTATGGCCTCGGCGGAGGCGGCTGGGCTTGTCTACATTGCGCAGGTTTTGGCTAACGCGGCTGTGGGCGTCTCCACCGTGGTGACGGGGGTCCTCCTGCCCTACGTCTCCTCCTCTGCCGACAGGGCGGGGGCTTCGGCGAGGGCGGCTAGGCTTGCCTTTGTCTTATCCGCCCCCCTGACACTTGGGCTGGTGGGGGGCGGCGTGCACGTCTTGTCTCTGCTGGGCCGCCGCTACGCCGAGGCTTGGGACGCCCTTGCCGTCTTCTCCGCGGCTAACCTCTTGTCTCTGGGTGGGGGGGTGCTGAGCACCTACGTCTACGCCGAGGGGCGCTACGCCGCGTACCTCGCCGGCGGCTCGCTTGCCAACGGGGTGAGGGTGGGGCTTTACCCCCTCTTCTCCTCTTCCGACGTGGGGGTGGCCTTTTCTTTCCTCGCCGGCTCGCTGGTGGGGGGCGTCTTTTTCTCTCTGGCGGCCCGCAACGTCGCTGGCCGTGTCTGGGGGCCTGTGCCGAGGGCTCTCCTGGCCTCCCTCCCGGCGCTTTTCCTCTCGCCTTTGGGCTTGGCGGGGCTGGCCGCCGGCGCCGCGGCGTCTTACCTACTGGCCTTTAGGCTTGGCCTCGTCTCTAGGGGCGAGCTTGGGGACTTGGCTCGGCAGGTCCTCCCGCAGCCTCTCTACCTCAGGCTTGCCCCCCTCGCGTCGAGAATTCTTGACGTCGTCGGGGGCTGAGGGGGGTTGGGACGTGGCGTAACAGTGCGGTTGCTTTGTCTTGTGGGGTTGGGCTTGGCGTGGAGGCGCTGGGGGCCGTTGGAGGGGTTTGGCGGTTATTTCGTGACGTAGTATATTGTCGGCTCGTAGTCGTTTAGTGGGGTGGCTTGTAGGGGGCATGTGGCGTTTTGGGGCTTTTTGTCGGTCACGACTATTAGCCTTGTGGCGTTGAGGGAGCACGCGTACTGCCAAGTGTCGGTGTACCATGTCCATATGAGTTGTCTGGGGTCTGGGTTTCTTGTGGCTAGGTGTATGTACCTGGCTATGTGTGGCGGCGCGACTACGGTGGCGTTTGGGGGGTTGTCTTTGAAGTGTTGGTAGATTTTTAGGTAGTTATTGTCGATGGGGGATGGGATTAGGCGTTGGGGGAATTCTGCTAGGGCTGGGGTGTATGTGTTTTGCCAGTTGTAGGCGTATGTGAACATGTGGCCTGGTAGGGCTAGTACGGCGATGTATAGGGCGGCCGCCTTCCAGTTTTTTGTTGCTTCTGCCATCCCTACGGCGGCTAGCGGCATTAGTAGCGGCGCAGTGCCTATTAGGAATCTGTACCAGGTGGTTACGCTTGTGTAGGGCGCTATTAGGGGTGACGCGGCGGCTAGGAGCAACGCGGCGGTTGCGGCTGTGGCGTAGTCCATTCTGTGTCTGGAGAGGGCGACTAGGGCTGGGGGTAGCACGAGGCCGAGGCCTGCTGTAATGTACGACACTACTGCGCCTTCTTGTCCCGGCCCCGTGACTACTCCCGGTAGCTTGAGGGTCCCTGTGTGGACGTCGTAGCCTATGGGCCTTCCCCAGTACCATATCTCTAGGGCGGCGCCTGTGATTAGGCCCGCCGCACCGGCGGCTGTGCTGTAGGGGTCTCTCGACTTGAGGCCTTTGTAGGCCAGGGCCAGCGCCATGGCTGTTGCCGCCAGCGCGGTGACTTCGTGGCTTAGGGCTGTGGCGGCTAAGAGCGCCGCGGCGGCCGCCGCCTTTCTAGGCGCGTCTGCCCTGCCCCACTTCTCTAATGCCAAGACTGTTAGCACCATGAACAGGGAGCCGAGGAGTTGCCTGTGGTAGTCCCAGGATATCCTTAGGTTGAGGATGTACACCGTGGACGCCGCGCCGGCTAGTATGCCGACTTTCCAGTCTTTGGATATGCTTGTGGCCAGCGCCGCCGAGGCGGCTGCTAGCGCGGCGAAGGCTACGCTTGGGTATATTTTGAAGACTGTCCACGCCCCGAGGGCGGCGGCGAGGGGGGAGAGGAGGATGTCTAGCATCGGCGGTATGTGCCGGTAGTCTCCCATCCAGTAGTAAGCGGTGAATATTTGTTTTTTGTCTAGGAAGTCTAGGAGGTGTGCTGTGTATTCTACGGTGTCCCACCCGATTAGGAATTTGTTGTACACTATTTCGGGGGTTATGCGGTAGGTTAGCGCCATGGCGAACGAGGCAGATGTGGCCAGCGCGAGGCCGGGGGGTCCTCTGAGCGTTTTGTCTATTTGCTTGGCGAGGTCTGCGAGGCTTTGCCTTGCCTTGGTTTTTGTAAAGGTGATGGGGCCTCCTCTCACGGCGTTTATCAGCGTTGCCGTGGATATCCAAAACGCGCCTATGGGCACGAGCGCCGAGGCGTGTAGGGCTGGGGGGCTGTATTCGCTTCCTACTAGGGGGCCGACGTATCCGAAGTGGGAGAGGGAGTTTGCCCAGAGGCTTGCCAGCCTGCCCGCGGCGACGGCGGCGCCTCCTGCTATGCCCAGTAGCATTGTGGATGCCAGGGGGGCGTCTGAACGCGCCTTGAGCTCTCTGTAGAGGGCGTATAGCGCCAGTATGGTCGATGCCCATACGTAGTAGTCGTATGTGGGTTTGTCGTAGTTGGCGGCGCCTAGGAGGGGCATGGCTGTCGCCGCTAGGGCGAGGGAGGCGTTCAACGCGCTGTTTGCCCTTCGCCTCATAGATTTTGGCCCCTGGTCTTAATTTATTTGTGACGTGTAGTTTTACGCCGTTTGGCTGTTTTGTTTAAATTTGGTGTGTTTTTGTGGGCGTGGATGACGTTACTGTGGTTATTCCTACTCTTAACGAGGCCGAGGGTATTGTGAGGGTTATTGAAGAGGTTAGGGGGGTGGGGGTTTCGAAGATTCTTGTGGTTGACGGCGGCTCTACTGACGGGACTGTGGAGCTGGCCAGGGGGGCGGGCGCGCGTGTGGTGTTTCAAGAGGGTAGGGGCAAGGCCGACGCCGTGAGGACTGCATTTAGGCACGTGGATACTCCCTACATGGTTGTGATGGATGGGGACTTCACGTATCCCGCCGAGTATATTAAGGACATTGTAGACAAGCTTAGGGAGGGGTTTGACGAGGTTATCGGGGCTAGGAGGTTCCCCGAGCCTGGGGCCATGCCGCGGCTTTTTGCCTTTGGCAACAGGTTGTTGACTTGGTGGTTTAATTTGCTTTTTGGGACGCGGCTTTCTGACGTGCTTAGCGGGATGTACGGCCTACGCCGCAACGCCGTGGCCGACGCCCTATTCGCCACAAGGGGCTTTAGCATTGAGGTGGAGATCGCGGCTCACGTGGCGTCTGCGGGGGAGGTTACCGAAGTCCCCATTCGCTATAGGCGTAGGCTGGGGAGGAAGAAGCTGGGGGTTAGGCACGGCTTTCAAATCGCCTTAGATGCCCTGAGGCTGAGCTGGCATTACAGCCCCCTCTTCACACTGGCCTTGGCGGGAGCGCTACTCTTCGTCCCGGGGGTGTTCATCGCCTCGTGGGTGGCGTATAGGTGGATCTTCTTGGGGGTTAAGCACTACGTGTGGGGGATCATCGCCGTGTCTCTTATAGCCGGCGGCGTGGCCTCTGGGGCTGTGGCGGCCCTCGCGCTGTTTCTCAAGCGGATGGAGCGCAGGTTTGTGCGCCTACTGCGTAGGTGCGGCGAGAAGCCTTCGAATCCCCTCTTCTAGCTCTATGCGGGGCTCCCAGCCCAGCGCCTTGGCCTTTGTGACGTCGGCTACGCTGTGCCTAATGTCGCCGGGCCTCGGCGAGGCGTACTGCGGCTCTCCGTCTACGCCAGCTAGCCTCATCACAAGCCTAGCCAGCTGGTTTATAGACACGGCCCTCCCCGTCCCGGCGTTGTACACTCCCTCCGCCCTCCTCTCCACGACGGCCGCTACAAGCCTCGCCACGTCCTCCACATGGATGAAGTCGCGGGTCTGCTCCCCGTCTCCGTATATCACGGGGGGCAGCCCGGCCCTTGCCCTCTCGACGAATTTAGTTATTACGCCGGCGTAGGGCCCGCTCTGTCTCGGCCCGTATACGTTGAAGGGCCTCACCACTGCGTATTTTAACCCGGCCCTCCCGTACAAGGCGGCCGCCTGTTCGCCCCAGAGCTTTGTCAAGCCGTATGGCGATATGGGCTCGGTGGGGTGGCCCTCGTCGATGGGGAGCCTCTTCGGCTCGCCGTAGACGGCGGCTGAGCTTATGTAGACGAAGAAGGCACCCTCTTCCCAGGCCTTTTTTGCCAGTCTGAGCGTAGCCGCGGCGTTGTTGACGGCGTATTCGAAAGGCGTCTGCCAAGACTCCTCCACGTCTATGTAGGCGGCGGCGTGTATGTATACGTCCCCCCTGGGCAGTTCGCCGAACCTCACGTCGGCTCTTACCAGAGGCACCCCCTCTCTTTCTAACAGGTCGGCGGCCTTGGCCCTCTCCATGTTGTCGACGGCGACTACGTCGAAGCTCCTCCTCCTCAGCTCAAGAGCCAGGTGGCTGCCGATAAACCCGGCGCCTCCCGTAATAACTATCACGGCCGACTAATAAGAGGTTAAAATATTCTTTGTGGGCAAGGCCGCTTATGTTTAAAGAAGAGGTTGCCAAGCGGCTAGCCCGTTGTATTGGTGTGACGGCTCTGGCACGCGGCTGGCGCATGTATTCCGTCTCTTGGGGAAGCGTAAACTGCGCTTGTGGATTTGGCAAGCCCTATAACGCCGTTCTTACAAATGCCTACCGTTGGAAGCAACCCCAGCCCAACCTCCTCTGAGCCCCTCGATAGCTTTGACAAATCCTTCGGCCTCGTTAGCGTTGCCACAGTTACGTCGTCGATTGTGTCCTTGACGTAGCGAGGCGGTGGACAGGCCTGGCTACAGGGACGCGAGGTCTGCTCGGGCGCCTCTGCGCCCCGCCCTGCGGCTCGCCGCCGCTTGGATACGACGCGTCAGTCTTATATAGAGTCCGCAATGCTGTGTTGTTGAGTCTGTCATCGACTGGTTGTCGAGGAGTTCTGGAAGTCAGAGAGGTGGGGAGGGGTGGGGGACGGAGGGCCTCTCCTCGTGAGTGTTATCCTTAGGGAATAGAACGGCTACGGAGCTAACAGACGCGTCGACGGGGGGGGGGGGCGTCGGCTCCGTGTTTCAGCGGTTGAGTTAACGTGCCGACGCCCTTGCCGACCGGTTGAGTATGCATTTAAGCAAGACAAACGGGGTGGTCAACGCGCTTCGTATAGGTCTAGACGAAGTTGTACGCATTCGTGTTGTAGATGTGTGGGTCAACTAGACGGTGCTTTTGGAGGTCCCCAGGTTTGCGGTAGAGGCCCCGGGGCGGTAAGAAGCCGCTGGCTACGGCCTGGGCGTCCTCGCCGCCAAGGCGGCTAATGGCGTGGCTCTGCGTGAGTTGTTGATTGTCTGGCGTATATGTTTTTATACGTGTTTGTAGTGGTTGTGGTGAAGTCTGTCCCTCTCGGCACTCTTATCGACAAGGCGCTGGACGTCGTCGTTAGGAAGATTGAGAAGGGGGAGAAGCTTAAAACCGAGGACTTGGTAGTCCTCACCTTGGCTCTCTTTAGAGAGCAGAACCGGCGTATCGACGAGACGAACAAACGAATCGACCAGCTCCACCAGAGAATAGACGAGACTAACAAGAGGATAGACGCCCTTCAGTCCAGAATAGACGAGGTAAACAAGAGGATTGACGAGATGAACAAGCGTATCGACGCGACTAATGAGAGGATTGACGCCGTGTTTCAACAGCTCTCGGCGCAGATTGCCGAGCTTAATAAACGCATCGACGAGACTAACAAGAGGATAGACGCCCTTCAGTCTAGGATTGATGAGACGAATAAGCGGATAGACGAGTTGCAGTCTAGAATCGATGATTTAAATAAGGTGATTTTGGAACTTCAGAAGGTGATGGTGGAGAACCAGAAGATCCTCTTGGAAATTCACAAAACTCTTCTCGACGCAGTGAGGCAGAGGCAGTAGGCGTGTAGGGCGTTTTTGGGCTGTCCTGGGCGCCGGGCCCGGTCTGTGGGGGGCTCCTCCTGTTTGGCCGTCTGCGGCTGGGGGTTCTGTGTGTGGCCGTGTTGCTTAAGAGGTGTGTTTCGGCGTGGGCTGTTTATCTACGGCGTGTGTCCTTGTTTTTTGCGCCTGTTTCTGGGGCTGGTTCTGTGGGCGTGGGGGATCTGCCGCGTTGGGGCGTCTTGATGCTTTGTTATGCAGTGGGCCGTCTGGGGGGTTTTAAGTGGGTTGTCCGCTTGGCGCGCGCCTCGGCTCGGCTGGGGCTTGTTCGCCGCGCTGATTGGGCCGGCGCAGTGGCTTTTTGGGCCGCGTCGGGCTTGTTGTGCCCTCTTCGGCCGTGATGGGGGAGTTCGCTCTGCTGGCTTTTGCCGAGGGCTTGGCGCCGGGGCGTCGGTGCGCTCTGCTTTGCAGACTTATATATGTGTAGTTTAGTTGGTGGTGATGGCTGAGAAAGTCCGGGTGTCGTCTAGCTTCTTTACAGATGTAGAGGTGACGTACTCGGGGAGTCTCGTCCGCCCGGAAGGTGCACACTACGTAGCGCAGCATGTGTCGGCGGTGCGGCTGGTCAAGGAGGGGAATTTGCTTGTCTTGGACAGAGGCGGCAGGCCTGTGGAGGTCTTGTCGGGGCTGGCCGAGGTGGCGATATGGAGGGACGGGGGCGGCAGGCTGGTGAGGCTGGAGGTGGAGCTCCTGGAGCCCTACGCCGTCGATGAGGAGTACGTCAGACGCTTCCTCGCCGAGCTGGAATGGTAGAGTACGTCGAGGCTAAAATCGTAGCGGCTAGGCCGGCCTATGCGCGTTTTGTACACCCTCTGTTTGGGCGTGTGGAGGTGGAGCTAGTGCCTCTGAGGGTGGCGGCCGTAAGGCTGGGCGAGGCGTATAGGTTTGACCTAGTTATGTTTCACAGGGCCTTTGCAGAGAAGAAGGTGTATAAGGCCCAGCTCTGCGCTCCGCAGTTTATAACTGAGCCGGTGGAGGTGGCAGAGGCGGGGCGCGGACACGTCGTCGTCGACTTGGGCCACAAGACAGCTACGGTGGAGTTTGAAATTGTGAGGGTTTTCACGTCCAGCGTCGCCTCCGACATCGACGGTAACCCCTGCGTTGCAGTGACGTGGCTTCATGGAGTTAGACTGTGAGGTGGAGGTCAACGAAAGGCACATAAGAGCCCGTGGTCACGACGAGCAGACCGCCGAGGTGTTGCAACAAAGTTTTTTTCACAACGCCGTCAAGGGCCTACAGCGCCTACTGGCGCCTCCTTAGAGGAGTTACTGTAGAGATGTGGAATGCCGGCGAGAAGCATAAGGCAGGCAATCGGGAGAGGTCTGTGGTGTGCGTTGAGTTGAGGGGCCGTGGGAGCGGCGCCAAACTTTTGGTAGTTTTGGAGAAGACTACCGCGTGTCTGCTTGTGGTGACAGCATATCCGCATGGGGGCTGTAGGACTCACTACGTGGTCTCTATGGAGGAGCTGTTGCGGGAGTCCACGCCGTGAGGTGCCGGCGCGGCGCATCAGCCTGGGGGCTCTGAGGGGGTCTAGTCGGCGCGTCTGCCGGGCAGGCTTGCCTGCGCGGCGCGGCGGATTTGCGCCCTCCGCCTTGGAGTCTCTGCACGACGGTGGCACGACGCTGATGTTGCCGGCCACTGTGTTTTTTATAAGTGCGGTGGCAGTGTACGAGACGTCAGAGCCTCTTCCCGCGTTCTGCTAGTTGCCTTAGATTTTACATCAGGGGAGGCGAGGGGCTTCTTGGGTGCTTCAGAGGGGGGCGTGTGGTTTATGCGCCGGGTCTGGCGGCTTGTGAGCGCAGTCCTCTGAGTCTGCCGGCGTAAGGCGGCCCGGCTCTGGGGAGGGGTCTCGCTTGATATCCGCGAATCCGATGTGAGACGCGGGGAGGGTGGTGTATATTGGGCGGGTGCGAGGCTGTGCCCCCTTATCGTTTCCCGGGCACCTCCGGGGGCTGGAGTCCCCAGGGCGCCGTGTGGCCCCCTGGGGTGCCCGCGCCCGGGTGGCGCATGCCCGCCGGCCCGGGCAAAGGCCCGCCGGGCCTACGGCAAACACTCCATAGGAAGAAGAAACTTTCTTGTTTATATTGCCTTTCGCTCCCCGTTATTAGTTCAACCCGACCTTACGGCGCTCCGAGGCGGTTCAACCGTAAAAACGTGTAAACCGGCCTTGACGTAATCTCTGTCAAAGCGGTGTGGGAGCTCTACGCCGCAACGGCGCCGCGCCTGGGGGCTTGCCCCCTGCTTTGAAAAGGCAGGTGACGTCTGCGTCGCCGTGGGGGTCTTTTGAGGGCGTTGTCTTCAGTGTGGGCTTGCAAGACTGTGGGCAGGCAGGGCGGCGCCATCCGCTGAGGAGTGGTTTGTTCACGGCGGCGCCGGGGCGGGCGTTGCTTAGAATGTCGGCGCCTACGAGCCGTGGCGCTGGGCGTCTCTCGGCGCCGTACTTCTTGTTGTCGACGCCGCGGGCCAAGGCGCCGTGGAGCTGAGCGGCGGGGGTTAATAGGCCTAGGCTACCTGGCGCTTAACAGCCGCGTCTGTCTACGCATGCGGCCTAAACGACGTAGGCGATTCATGCGGCGCGCGTCTAGGCGTGTGGAGGCGGCGGGGTGCGGTCGCAGAGGCGTGGGCCGGCTTCGGCGCTACGCTTGGCGCGTAAGGCGCGGGCGTGGGGCCGCCGCACGTCTTTACAAATTCAGCGCCTTTCTAACGGCCTCGCGGTGTAGGGGGGTCTGCCACGCCACGTATCTGCCGATGCCGAGTTCTAGGTCTTTCTCAGCCGGCGGCTGGTCTAACCAGAAGTAGGGGTCTCTGTGGGGGTTCACCTCTGCCACGAGGTTTAGCTCTACAAGCCGGTCTAACAGCCCGTCCACGCCCCCGGGCCGGAGTAGTGTGTCGGGGTCTTCCAAGGCCTCTGCCAGCCACCGCCGCTCCCAGTCCCTCAACCCAGCCGCCCAGTTGTACAGATTCCTTGACGTAGCTAAGTCGACGGCCAACTTGTGAAAATCCCACCCAGCCCTATACAACACTTCCAACAACTCGGGGTTCCCCCCAGTCAACCTCCACGCCTCGTCGAAGGGCGGCTTTTCCCCCGGCAGTTGGTCGTAGAGCTGGCGGAATCCTTCGCGTGGCATGTTCCACATTGCCCTAATCTGAGCCCACCTATGCCTCCCCACCCTCCTCCTGGTGACTCCCTCGCTGGACGCTACTACGATGACGATTTTGTCGTACTTTATCGACGGGTATTCGATCATGTTCAAAAACCGTTTTACCAACAGCTCCGCCTCGTCTAACCCAATTGCTTGAAAGACGTCGTCTGCCAACACGGCGATCTTCTTATTTCTGCCCTTCTTCACGACGCGGTACAGCGCCTCGACGGCCACGTCGATTAGGACGTCGGCGTTGCCAAGAGGGTCGGGAAACCTCTTGGCAAATCCCTTTAAAACGGACTTTACAAAATCCTTAAGGTCCTCAGTATACAGAAGTCTCTCCTCCCTCTCTTTAGCCAAAGGGCTGACGTATGTGACGGAGTAGCCCTTCTCCCTCAACACTTCCATCCCCTGCTTCAAGAGGGCTGACTTGCCGCAGCCCTCCGGCCCGTAGACTACGACGGGCCACCAAGTGCCCTTCTCGGCCAGCTCCTCAAACTGTCTCAGCGCCGCTTCTCGGTCTACGAACTCCACCTCGCGGCCGGCGAAGGGTAGCTTGACGCGTCTCATGAAGTGCCCAGCCTCTTCTTAACATCGCTTAAAGCCTTTTCGCAGTCCTCAGTCCACCTCACCTTAGCCTTGAGCAACTCGACGTATTCAACAACTGCCTTTACTAGCTTTCTGACAGCCGCCGCCGCTTCCTGCCTTGTCCTGTACTTTGAGAGGGCCATGTCTGGGTCGGGGCCGTGGTGCTGGTAGTCGTGTAGGTCGAGCGCCACGGCGGTCCAGGCGTATACGCCCCCAACCCCCACTAGTTCTAACATCTCAGACAGCGCCAACATCCTAGACGTGGGTACTCTCGGCACTGCCCTTTCCTCAAGCCAACGCCTCTCCTCCTCCGTCTTGGCGACGGCCTTCAGCCTGTCTAACTCCAGCCTAAGCAGAGCCGCGAGGACAGCCCTCCACGCCTGGAAAGCCTTCCCCGCGGCGTTTCTGACAAGTCCTTCTTCTAAAAACCTAAGCGCCAGGAGAGACTCCACCAGCGCCTCTAGGAGGCGGGCAGAGGCGTACTCTACAGCCGACGGCTTTGGAAGCGGCTTTTCAACAGCCTCGTACACGTCCATGTCTATTTAGTAGTTTAAATACAAATACGGCATGGACGCGTGCTTGGCGCATTTGCGTCATCTGGTTTACTGGGCGCTTCTCTGTCATCTGGGTTCGGCTTCGGCGGCTGGCTTCCACGTGGCGCGCTTGTCACATTTCAACTCTATCGTAGCCGCAAGTCCGGCGATTGCCGCGTAGCCCCTCGCTGCCGTCACACGACAGATGCGTTTGGCCGGCTACCTCTATCGGCGAAGGCGCCCCTCGCCCACCGCCGCCACATAGCGCCTATTGCCCTGCGACTCGCCTGCGCGGAACAAGTGGTTTTAGTGCCGTAACGCCTGTGAGTACGCCGTTGGTCGTAGACGGAAATACGCAGAGTTTTATACGCGGCGAGGGGACGGGCCGCCGATAGTACTGGCCTCTCCCCGGTTCTGACTTCTCTATTCGGCCAGCGCCGGTCTGTTCCGCCGTGTCTCGCACCAGGTCAAGGGCTCGTAAGTTTCTGTGAACGGTAATGGGGAGCACCCCGTTGAACGGTGTATAGCCATCTGTGCTGAATCAGAAACCATATGGACTTTTACTTATGTAAATGGTGTTATGTGTATCTCTGTCTCATTGACATGGTTAGGTAGATGTAGTGGTAGTACTCGCTTTTGCTGTGGCTGAATCCTGTGAGTATTTTTTCCTCGTTGCTGAGGGCGGCCGACAGCTTTGACATAAAGTGGTGTAGCGGCTCGGCTATTTTTGTTTCAACGGGACTGTGACCTCTACCTTGAATTTTACTTCGTGGGGGGCTCCTCTGTCGTCTGGGGTGTATTCGTTGTACTCAAAGCCCCTCCCCACCGTCTTGGGGAGGGCTGACTCGAAGAAGGTTACCAGGAGGTCTGGCCTTCTGTCTGCTAGGAACTTTGCCAGCAGGCGCGCCGCGGGGCGCACCAAGTCGTTGAGGTGTATCAGCTTCACCCCCCTCTTCCTTGCCTCTTCCACTGCCTCGGGTAGGAAGTGCCGCGAGGAACGGCTCTCCGAGTGCCGAGGCCTTGGCCACGTCGTCGGCTGTTGCCACAGCGACGATTCTGCCGGACAGCCACCTGCCCTCTGACTCCAGCTCAAAGACGCCGTCTTATTTGGAGGGTCTGCGTTGTTGCTGGCGGCGGAAGTCTTTTTAAGGTTTAACTGGGTGGGGGCGTGCGGGTTGTGCGGGTCGACTCGTCTTTTCCGCAGGTGGGGACCTTGGCCTTCGGCGTCGTGGATAGGGGGACAAACGTCGTGGAGGTCCGCCCCACCACCCTGTGCGCCCTTTCCTGCGTCTTCTGCTCTGTGAACGCGGGGCCTGCGTCTAGGGCTAGGTGGGCCGAGTTTGTGGTTGACGTGGATGCCCTCCTCTCGGCGTTGGAGGAGGTGGTGCGCTACAAGGGGGTGGACGACGTGGAGGTCCACATAGACGGCATGGGGGAGCCGGGGCTGTACCCCCACCTCGTGGAGCTGGTGGAGGGGGCCAAGTCCATAAGGGGGGTGGCGGCGGTGTCCATGCAGACTAGGCTCTACATGTTCGACGAGGAGAAGCTGAAGGCCTTGGCTGCGGCGGGGCTCGACCGCCTCAACGTGAGCATAGACGCGCTGGACCCCCAGCTGGCCAAGAGGCTCGCCGGGGCTCCGTGGTACGACGTGGAGAAGGTGCTGAGGCTGGTCGAGGCGGCGGCTGGGGCGGGCATAGCCGTGGTGATATCCCCCGTATGGGTCCCCGGGCTAAACGACGGGGAGATGCCCAAGATCGTGAAGTGGGCCGTCGAGGCTGGGCTCGCCGCGGGGAGGACCCCCGTGCTGATCCAGAAGTACGTCCCCCACAAGAGGGGGAGGAGGCCGGTGGTGAGGCCCATGTCTTGGCGCCAGTTCTGGGACGCGCTTAAGAAGATGGAGGCGGAGCTGGGCGTGCCCACGGTGCCGAGGCCGGGCGAGTACAACATCCACAAAGCCCCAGAGCTCCCAAGGCCCTACAGAGTGGGGGAGAGGGTCGCCGTGGAGGCCGTGGAGCGCGGCATATTCAAAGGCGAAGTCCTCGCAGTCCCCCTAAAGAGGAGGAACACGGCGGTGTGGGACAGGACCATAACCGTCGTGGCCGGCAGAGACGCCGAATCCCTCATAGGAGAGAAGCTGGAGGTCGAGGTCATTGAAAACACACACAACATCTACCTCGCGAGGCTTGTAAAACGCCGCTACAGATAGGAAGCCCACACGCAGAGGAGAGAGAGGGCAACGGCGAAACGGGCCGTCGCATCGCGCCCGAAAAGAGAAGACAAGAGTCGCAACACTAGTCGATGAAAGCTCCCAGGCGACCGGCATAGGGCCGTCGCGGCGCGATAAGACGCCCTTCGGGAAGCACGAGAACAGCGTCAGAGCTCTGCGCGGGGGCACACTACGCCTAACTGCTCCACAGATGCGGTGAGGAGTTGACCGCATGATGGCGCGCATATGCGCCAGAGGAGTTTTAAACCGGAGTAGGGATGTGGACGTGTACGAGTCTTTGGAGAAGCCGCTTCCAAAGCCCTCTGCTGTGGAATACGCCTCCGCCCGCCTCTTAGAAGCTCTTGTAGAGTCTCTTCTGGCGTTGGAATTCCTCGAAAGAGACCTTGTCAGAAATGCCGCTTTCGCCGATGTTGTGAAGACTTGGGTACGAGGACGCGCCGCATGTCACAGATACTGCGCTAAATCTACATGACTATCAGTACCACGGGCGTTGGAAATAGCCAAGCGTTGGTATAAAAAAGAGGACTTTTCGGAGTTGGCATACCGCGTGTTCTTCGTAGCGGCAGCGGCCAGGTTTTACAAGA
>JAVZUI010000039.1:0-17543 GCA_038879095.1 Pyrobaculum sp.
TCGCTCTCACGCCCGGCCCACCTGCGGCGGAGGACGTCTTCCTCCACGCCGTTTGGCACCACTTTTATCTTCGCCGATGCCTCGGGGTAGTGGGTCGCGACCCTCCTGGCCTCCGCCCTGCTGACTGCGTGCACTGCGTCTGCCGTCTTTACCAGCTTGCCCACTGCGCGGCGCCAGAAAAGCCAGAGCGCCTTTCTCAAGGGCGTATGCCCCCCGCCGTGGTAGTGGGGCGTGAAGATGGTCCTTGTCCTCCCGGCGGCGGCGAGGCCTGCGTATACCGTAAAGACGGCGTGGGCGCTGTGGATGTACGCAACGTCAGACTCAGAGGCCATCTGCCTTGCGGCCTCTTTTAACTCGTTCCGCCTTCTCGGCAAGTGATAGGCCCCGCCCGGGCTCCAAGTGGGCCACCTCACCACCCTAACTCCTTTTATCTCCTCTTCCCGCCGCCTTTCCGCGGCGGGCTCGCCTGCCAGAACCGTCACCTCGTGCCCCAGCTTGGCCAGCCTCTCGGCCACAGCCTTGACTACGTACTCCACGCCGCCCACATGGGGGTAGTATGTAGGCGAGACCATCAAGATGCGCATAGGTGGTTTAAACAATAGTATCTCATCTTTATATTCTCATAGCTCTTGAGTGTCTATTAGACACGGGAGTGACAATAGAACCATTATCCATCTGATTTCGTTATAATAGTGCCCAATCTATAATCATATCGGATTCCCTAATTTTATCTTTATAAAAGTAAATGCTATAATAAAATATGTTTTCATTAATTGCTCCAAAGCTGTCAGGTAGTGTTTTCATTGTTATTAAATTAATTGTTTTCTAATTCAATTGTAAATTCAAGGCGCTAATTGATAACTCTTTACTGCTATATAAAAATCGTTCGGGCATGAAAACCCATATTCTCTATACTGCAGTTAGTTTTGCCGAGGCTGGTGATATTCCCTTGTCGCGGACTGACTCCCGGGTGCGCGCTGGACTCACGCCAGAACCTCTCTGCCCCAACTGAAGCAACCGGGCTATGTTCTTTAACTGTGCCCGCTCTCTTCAAAACCTGCCCGGGGGTTTCAGCGCCTTTATTGGCTTGTCGTCCGCCGTCTGAGTTTGTTGAAACTCATTACGTCTTCCTCGTGGCCTTTGTCGGCTATGTGCTTCACTACGTCTTTGACGCTGCCGACAGCCGGCGTATAAAAGGGGACGACGTGGATTATCCATATGGCTTTTGGGCAAGTGTTATTTGATCTGGGTATTCTGGCACATCGCCGGGGATCGGCTCGTCAGATGCACAGTTAAGGACGGAGGTTTGGAGCAATCTTGCTGGAGGTTGCAGCCTCCTTCCGTATACGTACGCCGATTTGGAGCGAGCTTGTTCACTAGGTCTGTAGACAAGTCTGGCGGATGGCTTTTGTGAACGCTGTGAGGGGCATCAGGCGCTTATTTCTCTTCTTGCCTCTTGGGGCTAGGCAATGGCAATGTCTTGGACTAAAACCACCTCTATCTTTAAGAGGTTCTTAACTTCATCTTTTATCCTTCCAAAGTCCTCAATATCGCGGGTCAGAAAATACCTTATGCCGTAGGCGTTTGAGAAAATGGAGGCGTATGTCAGATGTAGCAAGTCCTTGGTTCTGGTCAAGAGCCTAGGGGATAGATCTGCCAGTTTTTTGAATATCTTCGGTATTTTTAAGTCCGCAAGGCCCATAGGCATCAAGTCGTAGATGCCTGTCTCGTCGAGGAACTCTACGTTGAGTCTCTCCTTAAGGAAGCCTATTATCATTTGATAGCAAAAATTTGCATTTTTCTTCTACCTCCTCATATACTTCGATATATTCCTGTAGCGGATCGATCAGTTTCCATTTATCCCCTTTGATAATCCCCCTGCATATTGTGTTGTGGAGTTCGATGAGCGTATACGACGATACATACAGCTTATAATTGCATGCTTCCTCAAGGGCTCTCCGGGAGGCTTCGTGTCCAAAATCCGACGCAAGGATATACGACGCGAGGACGCTCGTCTCCACGTAGTACATCAGCTCCACTCCTCTTTGAGCGCCTTTAAGACGTCAATAGATCCCTTAGTCCTTAGGAACACGCCCATCTTCGCGAGGGTTCTCCCGACGTAGCCCCCCGCCTCCTCGGGCGCCGCGTCGTTCTCCCCAGTCCACGCGACAAATATAGGCATCCCCAGCTCCCGCGCTACGTCGGTGATATTAAGCCAGTGTCTTAACGCCTGGCGGGCATTGCACTCCAGAAGCGCTAGGGCGTATGAGCCTAGGTGCTCGTCATGGCGTATCTCCACGTCTATTACAGGCGCGCCAAGACTTCTTAAGGCATTTCTTATAATCACTGTCAGCGTGGTCTCGCGCCAAGATCGATAATCTTCCCAGGCCGTGGCTAGTAGCGGTGGATGGGAACCTGGATAAGCGTACTGGACATATCTGGTCCTCACACCAGTATCCCCCTGCCCTAGCTGAAGCAACGTGGTCATGTTCCTAGAAGTGTGGTGGCTCTTCTTAAAACTTCGCCCATGATATTTTCCAGGCGTCTTAGCGTCTCTACTAGCTTGTCCTTCTTATCTCGGTATATCAAGACTACCTCGTAGCGGACTTGTTCGTCGGACCAACTTGACCACAGCGGCCTTACCTCTAAGTGGAGCCATCGGTTCGAGCTGGGATCGTCGTCTGCCGAAACAAAACTTGTGGGCATCGCCAGTAGGTTAAGCCCAAGCAAGTCCTTAGTTTCTACCTCTTTCTTGATAGCCCATTTGCTACCCCTGGCGATGGCTTTAGCCTGTAGCTCGTAGAATAGAACACCCTTCTCTGGGTTGTTGCCAACACCTCTTAGATTCTCCTCCACTTCGTTGAGCGTTAGTAAAACCTCCTCTGCTTTATGGCCTTCAATGGTTAAGACGCGCCGCTCTGGATTATACAAGACGTACGTTAAGCCCTTAATTGCAATTACACCTGGCGGCTCTAGAAATAATATTTCGTATCCGCCTAAGCTCTTAGGCCTGACCCTTGCCGCCGCGTACCCCCGTTCCCTGAGCTTCACAAGGAGGGCGCCTAAGTTCGGCTCTAGCATCCATACCGATAGTACGGCAACGCTCTCGACTCTTTCTAAATCCAACATAAGTTATAGTAACGTATAGGCGTATATATCAGTTTTATACAGCGCATATCGACGGGGATAGCAATCCTTTAGTAGTCTCACACAGCAAATTACTGGCCCCAGCCCCTGCCGTCTGGCCCCAATGCGGTCTCGCACTTCGGCGCTGTATCCGCATCCCTTAGTGTTCTTAAAGACGCGCCCAAATGCCCACTGTAGCGTGTTTTCGCCGGAGCACCCTTACTGCTCTTTTGCGAAACGGCGCGGCAGACATCGACTATCACGTTCAGCGGGTTTGACGAGATTTCGCGCGTTTCGGCGCCTAGACACTCCCGCCGCTCAGCTCCTCTTTTAACGCACTGAGCGCCTCCTCCAGCTCGGCATCCCACTTAACTCTCTGCTTGAGCCCGTCGGCGCGCCTCGCCAGCTCTGCCACCAGTAGCTCTACGTCTCTCGCCGCCTCTTCCTTACTGCGGTACATGCTAGCCGCGAGGTCTGGATCAGGCCCGTGGTATTGATACTCGTGCAACAACAACGCCGTGTTTGTCCACGCGACTATACCCACGTGGCCAACTCCCTCCAGCATCTGCGACAGCAATTTCATCCGCGTAGTAAGCACGGCCCTCTCCACAAGCCACTTCCTCTCCTCGTCGGTCTTCGCCGCTTTTAACAACTTGTCAAGCTCCAGCCTAAGCAATGCCGCCAGCAGAGCCCTCCAAGCTTGAAAGGCCTTACCAGCGGCGTTTCTAACGAGGCCCCTCTCAAGAAACTCCACGGCCAGACGCCCTTCCACGAGAGACTCTAAAACGCGGGCAGAGGCGTATTCTCCAGCGGTGGGCCTAGGCAAAGGCCTTTCTAAAACCCCCACGCCTCCAACCCCGTAGTGATTTTTATACCTTTTCACTGGCAGGGACTTTTGTATTCTACACGTCGCTGTGTGCAAGTTTTTTGCGGCGTTGTATTGTTTCCTCTATACTTTTTTTGAATTCTTTAATGACTTCTCTTAGGTAGTCTTCCCACGTGATTTCTCCCTTTTCCTCTAGGAGTTTTTTAGCCCCCTGGCTTGCGGCGGTTTTTAGTGCGTGTTGTACTGAGGCTTTTAGGGTGTTGACAAGTTCTCTGTGGTGGTGGCTGGGCGCCGGGTTTGTGTGGGGGATTAGTTGCAAGATTCTGCCCGTTTTTTTTGTGCGGTAATGCTCCTGTAGATACTTCAGTAGCGGCAATGCGGCGTTTTTAACCACCTTTTCCATCCCCCTCTGCCCTCCGAGCTTGGCGTAGCTGGGGGGTGAGATGCGGTAGATGTCGTGGGCTAATTGCTCAGTCCAGGGACAGTAGTGTATCGGCATGGCGTTGTCTAAATCAAAGTTGTAGTTTTGGCTCGTTTTTATCCACGCTATGAGCTCCTCGACTCTGGCGTATCTTATCCCTTGCCACGTTTTTATCTTTACGTCTTGGTAGGCCAGTCTTCTTAGGATTTCCTCTATTACCTCCACGGCGGCGTTGGGCTGGAGGTCTAGTAGCCGGTAGAAGCTGTGGAATTTCTCGTCGCCGGCCCAGCCCACTGTCTCGATTAGTATATCTAACGGGCGATTGGAGGCGCCGATTGCCTCCGCCAGCTTGGGGCTGGGGAAGATCTCCACGCTTACCGCGGCTTCTATCTCGCCTGTTGTGAATTTGAATTTATAGGTGGCGCCTATCTGTATTTGTTGAAAGTCGCCGGGTTTGCACTCGGCGGCGTCTGGGTGCCACTTCCACTGGCATATTTTGACGTTTTCCACACTTCCCTGTGCCTTGAAGGCGTCGGTTATCGCCAGAGCAGAGGCTTGAATAATTCTGGGCCTCTCCTCGGCTGATATGCCTCTTGTAAAAACTCTGATGCCAATCATACCGGTAATATTAATATAGCACTAATCTGATATTTATTTCTTAGGATGCTGAGAAGGTCAGGTTGTAAGCCCCTTACGTGTACTGTTATGGCATGAATATCAATTCTGTATTGTAAAGTAAAGGCGTGTGTTGGTATGTGTAGACCATGCTCCCTCATTACGTAGCGGAGGTATCTTGTAAGCTGGGCGTATGCCTCATCGGTTTTTTCTTTCGGTGTGAGTATTACTAGGGGGGCATGTGGTATGCCCAATCTCATAGCTACGTTTTTTGCCTTCGGTAGTAGCCCCTTTGCTATTGAAGCGCCTGAGGTAATACAGAGTTTCGCCTCAATTATAAATCTGCCTCTTTCTGTTTCTATATAAAGATCAGCTCGCGGCTCATCCCCTGCAAATGTTTTATCTTCAGTGCATATATAATTATGTATATTTCCTAGTTTAAATATTGCACTAACTAATCTAGGTTGAAATTCTTTATACTTTTCACTGTGCTGTTCGTCATATCTTTTTAGACACTCTATTAATTCCTCTGGTCGTACCATGCTACGCTAGGCGATTAACCCCTCCTAGCGCCTGTGTCGCAAAAACAGCATTACCTCGTAACGCCGTTTTCTGCGTCTTTTAGCTGTTCAAAGCCCTCCTAAGCCATATTTCACATCGGTAGCATATCTTCCCGATAATGCCTCCAATTTTTTCTCATCGCAACGCCTTTGCTAGCGGCCACTACGGCAATAACCCTCTCGTAGCTGGCAGGAGGGTACTCTATAGCCTAAAAGCGTTTTGACGTACAGCGCAATTTCGTTTAAGCCAATTGCTCGGAAGGCGCCGTCTGCGAATATCGCTACCCTCCTTTACGCTTTATCAGCCCCACCGCTACGCCTATGACGAGAGAGGCCATCCCCAGCGCCTCAACTGTTGCGGCTTTTGTCAACATCATCGAAATTTCCTTGACATCTGTATAAGCTTTGAAGTACTTGCGAGGCGGATCCACATATACCCCGGCCCCCTTTGAAGCACTGCCGATTGGCGAAGCCATGCCGTTTTGCCACAGCTCTCAAGCTCGAAGACAATTTTCACCATGCCTTTTTTGTCCACTCTTTCATCTTCTTGAGGATCATTTCTCTGTCAAACTCCACTTCTACTCCCGCACAAAGATCCCGCGGCGTGTACGTCTTTAATTCAATGGGGCGTCCTAGGGCAAGCCCGGCGCCTCAGCCCCGCTGTGTCCGCGTCGGTTGCCGACGGCCGTAGTGGCACCGCCTTGAAGCGTAGTGAAAATAATGCAGATCCTCACCGCGCTAGCTCTTGTCTTATTCTCGCCGCTATTGTCTGCGTTATAGACTCAAGCACGTTCGACGCGCGCCATATCTCTATACCTATTACCTCCCCCTTTTCGTCCAGCTCGATGAACACGTCTTCGCCGGCCTCTATCGTGTCCTCCACAGGGCCTTCCCTCAGCAGTATGTAGAGTATGTCGGCTTCTGGGTCGTACTGCACGCGCCTCACCATACCCTCACCCACCTGCCTTTTTCCTCTCGTCTTTTAGCTACGTGGTCGGGGTTTTTAGCGTCGATTACTGTAACTACGCGGTAAGTGCCGCCTCCTCTAGTGTAGACTACGAGAAGCCAACAGCCTTGTCTCCTAAGTCTTGGCCCAATGGCTACCATGTACGTGTTAACACGTCGTAATATATTTTTGCGGCCTTTGGAGAACATGTTCTACCCCCTCCGCGCCTATATCTCGAATGCGAAGCCTTAGCCCCGCGTGTTTTATATATTCTACTTTCATCAAAACCTCTGCTTTCTGTGCGGCGTGAAGCTCAGCGTGGCGGGAACTGCGATGTCGTTATTGGGTAGCTTGAGAGTTCCTCTGTTGAGGGGAAGCTAGATACCTCAGGCACACCCAACTGCCTTATGCGGACGGAAGTTCCACTGCCTTGGTTTGGGTTGATGTTTCAGGGCGCGCTGGCTTGCGCTTTAGTCTTGCCAGAGAGGGCGCTAGGCCAGCGTAAGGCGTGCATATATCAGCCGCAATATTCGCTGTTTTGTACCTCCTTTGCGTGTTCATCTGCTGTAGGCCGGGCTCCACGGCTGTGTTGGCCACGGCTATGAGAACAGCTATCAGCATGTACCCTTACGCAGTCCCTTAGGGAGGTGGGCTACGCTCTCCGGCTAAATCTCGGCGCGCTGAAGGTATGCAACGCCGTTATGTGCTCTCCAAAGCTCTTCTTACGGCCTCCCGGTGGAGCGGCGTCTGCCAGGCGACTCGTCGGCCGATCCCCAGCTCCGCGTCTCTCTTGGGCGGAGGCTCACCTGCCCAGAACCAGGGGTCGCGCTCCGGCAGAGTGTCCACTATTAGGTTCATATCTACTAGCCTGTCCATCAGCGGAATCCCCTCCCTAGTGAATAGGACATCGGGATCGTCGAGGGCGCGCCTTAAGAGCTCCCTCTCCTCCTCGCCCAGCGTTGCAACGAAAGCGTTTATCCTCTTTCTGTCCGCCAGCTCTTTCAACACCTTGTCGACGTCCCACTTTGCCCCGTACAGCTCTCCTAACAATTTGGGGTTCCCCCTGTAAGTCTCCACGCCTCTTCAAACGGCGGCTTTTCGCCCGGTATCTGCTCGTATAGCTGTTTAAAGCCCTCCCTTGCCATATTCCACATCGGCCTTGGGCTAGCCCACCTGTGCCCTCCTATCTCCCTCCTGGTCACCCCCTCGCTTGTGGCCACAACTGCCACTATGTTTTCATACTCCCCCGGCGGGTATTCAATTACGCTGAGCATCCACTTGACGTAAGAGGCGGCTTTGTCGACGCCAATTGCTTGAAAAACATCGTCGGCCAACACTGCCATTTTCCTCTTCCTCTTCTTAATGGCGTATTTCGCCAGCTGTATTGCCAAGTCGGCTAGCTTCACTTCCGCTATGCCGCTATGCTCAGCCGCCGCCTCAGCCAGCCTCCTTGCCACCTCCTTGAGATCTATATACGCCAGGTAATCCCTCTCCAGAGGGTTTACGTAAATTACGTCAAAACCCAACTCCCTCAGAACCTCCGCCGATTGTCTCAGCCATGCTGTCTTGCCGCAACCCTCGGGGCCGAACACCAACTGCACAGCGGCAGTCCCGCCCCGGGCCCACTCCTCCACTTTTTTCAACGCCAGTTCTCTATCGGCGAACTCCACCACGACGCCAGGAACTAGGGGGAGCCGTATCCTCTTCACGCGCCGAGTTTTTCCCTGAGCTCGCCGAGGGCTTTCTCAAGCTCGTTGCCCCACTTAACCCTTCCCCTCAGCCCCTCGGCCCTTTTGGCTATTTCTGTGACTAGCTTTAAAACAGCCTGGGCGGCCTCTTCCTTGTTCCTATATTTTGAGAGGGCCATGTCTGGGTCTGGGCCGTGGTATTGGTAGTCGTGGAGATCTAACGCCACGGCGGTCCACGCGGATAGCCCTCCGTGGCCCGCCTCTTCCAGCATGTACGATAGAGACACCATTTTAGTGGTGGGCACTCTCGGCACTGCCCTTTCGGCGAGCCAGCGCCTTTCTTCTTCAGTCTTGGCGATATTCATCAACTTGTCAAGCTCCAGCCTAAGCAATGCCGCCAGCAGAGCCCTCCAAGCCTGAAAAGCCTTACCAGCGGCGTTTCTCACGAGGCCTTTTTCAAGAAACTCCACGGCCAGACGCCCCTCCACGAGAGACTCTAAAACGCGGACAGAGGCGTAATCCACGCTGGAGGGCTTGGGAAGCGGCCTTTCCAGTATTTCCACGTCTTAACCTGGGCGCTGGTTTTTATATCTTTGCCTAGTGGGTTTCAACGCCGCTTGTTCTATCCTCGCCGCTATTGGTTCCAGTAGATCTGACGCGCGCCAGATTTCAACGTCAACGATCTCCCCTATCTCGTCCAGCTTAACGAATATATCCTCGCCAGCATCTATAGTGTCCCCTGTCCGGCCTTCTTTTAGCAATGCGTAAGGGATGCCTGCCTTCTGGTCGTAGTACACGCGCCTATTCGCTTCTCCCATACCAATTCCTTTTGTTCAGAGGTAACGGTTATCCAAGGACTGTGTGGAATAGCCAAGATATTAGCCGCTTGCAAGACGGCAACTACCAGGTTTTCGCTGGTTGAGGATAATAAACAAATTACGTAATCCATTAACTTTTTCCCCTACGGCGATGCTTAAGGCGTGCATAGGGGCTGTTTAGGGTTCTCTCGGACGCGCCGTCTGGGGCACAACACTCCTATGCGCAGGAGTCCTCACAGCTATGGATCTAGCCCATGTTGTTTCAGTATTTCCCTCAGCTTTTCGTCGCAGTTGGCTATGCGGTAGATCGTATTGGCGTTATTGCGGCTTAAAATGAGCTTAGGTATCATTGGATCCGTCCTCTTTTCCGCGTGTATTATGGCGATTATCCTGTCAGATTTAGGCATGTGGTTTTTGAGCGGCCCGTTTCTTATAGCCTCAATTGTTTTGTCCAACTTCTCTATGTCGTCTTTCTTCGCGGTTTTTGTCTCTTCCACAACTGCGATCGTCCTCTGCGTTACGATAACGTAGTCCGCATGTTTCTCTGTCCATCCTATTGTACGCGCCAACTCCTCTAAGTCTATTTTAGCATTGGGTAAGGGGCTCATGCCAAGAGCCTTGCCCTTTCCTCGGCCAGCTCCTCCGCTATTTTCGTGAACTCTTCCTCTGGTATGCCCTCAGGGCCTATCTGTAGGCGTTCTACGACGGCCTTGTTTCCCTCGGCTCTTATTAGATATGCCGCGATTTTCTCCGGGTTTAAGGCCTCTGCTTCCTCGAAGTTGAGCTCCCTGGCCCTTGTCGGGTTTCGGTATAACGCTATTAAGTTGTTTATTGTGTATAGCGTATAGTCGCTGTGAGTTGTGATTATGACCGTTTTGCCGTGTTTGTTTATTGATTTGGCCATGAGTCTCGCCATAAGCCTTTGGGCGCGCGGGTGTAGGTGGGCCTCGGGCTCTTCCACGATCACTGCGCGGGGCTCCTCCTTAGACGCCAGGGCAAGCGCTGTTGTTAAGCTTTCGCGGACGCCTGATGGCGCCTGGAATAAATGTAGGCGCTTCCCCGACCACATCTTGGCGTATACTGTGTAAGCCCCGCCCTCAAAGGCGGTCTCGGGGGTGAAGCCGAGCTCTTCAAATAGCGACTTCGCTATGTCTAAGTCAATTAAGCCTTTGTCCATGTACTCGGCCAGCCTGTAGTGCAAGCTTATGAACTGCTTGTCGACTCCTGAGACGCCCTCGGCTATAGCTGGCGCTAGGTAGGGCTTTAGAAGCGTTCTTGAAACTCCCGCGCGGCTATCGGGGAGAAGGGCTACGTCTAGCTCCGTCGAGAAGAACAAATTAAAGGCGTGGACAACATAGCCCCCTAGGGCGGCGATTACGGCGTTGTATATGTCGTATACACTCGTTGCGTGCTCGTCGTATAATACAATATTTTTGTACGTTATTTCCAGCGTTTTCATACGGGGGACGTTTATGCTTAGCTCCTCTGCGAATTCCGCGTAGATCTTCCGGTAGGCCGCACTTATGTTGTCTTTATCAAGTGTTATTTCCAAGACAGCCTTAGGCCCCTCGATTATAATAGACGCCTTATCCGCCCCTACTCGTATTAATTCCCAGTGTTTTGTCATGAACGCCTTCTCAATTGCGCCCCTCACGCCAGCGGCTATGGCCGCCGGTAGGGCTTCGATGAATATTTCAATGAGCTCCCTGAGCTCTCCCTCGGGGCTTTCTCCGTGCTTAATTTTTTCGACCGCGTCGCCCGCCAGTTTATCTGCTCCGTGCTCTTCCGCTATTTCTATTAATTTGTCGAAGTCGGGCGTGGCCGCGATAAGTGTCCATATTAGATATGTTAGTACCGATTTCCCTACGCTGTTTTTACCTATAAGTATTGTTAATGGCTTTATTTCTACGCTGGCTTGTTCGAAAGGCCCGAAGTTCTCCACGGCTATTCTCATCGCCGTATTGTTGAGTTATCTTATTTATCTTCTCCTACGCCCCCTCTTAATGGCCCAATACAGCGGCGAATTCACAGGCCGCATATATCTCAGAATGACTTCCGGCGGGTTGGCCTGTCCAGAACTCCACGCTCCCCGGGGAATTGCATCTACGATGTCTAACTCTCACACTGGGCGTAACTCTTACTTACTGGGCTGTGGAAATCGCCTAGGGCTTCTCTTAGCAACGCCTCCTCCCCCGCTTGATCTGTTTGTTCCAAACGATCTCCTTGGTCCGCAAATTCCTCACGCTCGCGGCTACGAGGTAAATCTGCGCGGCCATCCACGTTCTGTACGGCTTGTATAATAACATAAGGGCGCCCGTCCCTAAAAACGCCGTTGCTAATATGTTGCCCATAAATGCCGACGCGAGGAGTAGGGCAACAGCTGTCAGTAGTAGCCACGGGTTGACCAAGTGCAAATACGCCTCGGCCGCAAGCACGGCTCTGAAGGGCCGCGGGGCTTTGCGCAGTAGGCGGACCGCCTTGGCGAAGTGTTGTATTAAGTGCTGGGCCCGCCTTATTCTCCAGGCGTGGTAGCCCTCCTCGGGCACTGTCTCCACGCAGAGGACGTCGTCGGCCACAATCGCCCTCAGCCCTCTCAACGCGATGAGCGTGGCCGTGTGGCTGTCGTCTGCGCCGATGTCTGTAGGGAACCCGCCCACCGCCTCCAGCGCCTCCCTCTTAAACGCGGCCAGCTCTCCGTGGAATATTGGCGTAGACCACGCCTTGCTCTCCGCCACCCTCAGCGCGTTGTAAAAGCCGCGGTATCCCTCCTCTATCCCCGGCCCGCCGATGGGCCTCTTGACGCAAGACACGGCGCCCACTGAGGGATCCGCCAGCTTTGCCACGGCCCTTCTCAAGGCGTCTGGGGCCCACAGGGCGTCGGCGTCGGCGATGACTACCACCTCGCCAGTCGCCAGCCCCAGCGCTCGGTTCAGGGACTTGGCCTTGCCCTCCCTACGCTCCTCCCTCACCACTTTCACGTCGACTCCGGCCTCCTCGGCCCACTTCTCGGCGATTTCCGCCGTGCCGTCTGTCGACGCGCCGTCGACTACGACGACCTCCAGCTTGTCCCTGGGGTAGCTCTGGGCCACGTTCTCCAGCCTCCGGGCTATGTGCCCCGCCTCGTTATACGTCGGTATTATCACGCTGACCTTCGGCCGGTAGCCCCCGTCTTCTCTTATGCCCCAGTCCCTCCTCAGCCACCTCTTGGCGACTGCGTAGTACCCCAGGGGAACGCCGAAGTGCAACGCGGCTAGGGCCAGCCCCAGCTCGAAGAACATGGCCTAGCGGCCGAGCCCCTCGGCGGGGCGTGACGCCGCTCTCATTTTCCTCAACGCGCTTGGGTTTGGGGGGTCGCTTCTCGCACACTCGGCCGACTCTTTAAGCTCTTCAATGTCTACTGACTCTAGGCCCGTCTTTACGTCTCTAAATGGGAAGGTGGGGGTTTTCAGAGGCGGCGGCTCCATGTCGGTATTGGGGCCCTCGGGGCAGGCGAATCTGACGCGCAAAACGCTCTCCAACAGCGTGATCTCAGCTATTTTCCTGGGGGGCTAAATTCCGCCCCTCTTTTCCGCTCTCAATTAGCCGCTTCACCTTGGTGAGAGTTTCGCCCTCTATCCCACAGAGGTTAATTGCCCCTTGGGGAGCGGCTCTGGTTCAGCCTCTCTCTGAGCTCCTCCAGCGCCCTCTCCAACTCGCCGCTCCACTTGACTCTCCCCTTTAGCCCCTCTGCCCACCTGACAATCTCCGCGACAAGCTCCAGGACGGCCCGCGCTGCCTCTTCCTTATTCCTGTATTTAGACAGAGCCATGTCGGGATCTGGGCCGTGGTATTGATAGTCGTGTAGGTTTAGCGCCCGATCTGTTACGAATGCAATTCCCGGATAGCCAGCCTCTTCTAGCATGTACGATAGAGACACCATTTTAGTGGTGGGCACTCTCGGCACTGCCCTCTCCGCAAGCCAGCGCCTTTCTTCTTCAGTCTTGGCGATATTCATCAACTTGTCAAGCTCCAGCCTAAGCAATGCCGCCAGCAGAGCCCGCCAAGCTTGAAAGGCCTTGCCCGCGGCGTTTCTCACGAGGCCCTCTTCTAGGAATCTCAAGGCCAAGCCCGCCTCTAAAATAGCCTCTAAAATGCGAGCAGAGGCGTAATCCATGCTGGAGGGCTTTGGGAGCGGCCTTTCCAGTATTTCCACGTCTTGGCCTAGGCGCTGGTTTTTATACCTTTTCTCCGGCCTTGCCAACACCAGTTGTCTTGTCTCTTCACGTCGTTGTGTAAGATTTTTCGCCGCGTATGGTTTTGGGCCAGGTTGACGTTATTCTCCATTTTCGCCTTTGTATTTGCCCACGATTTAATCCCCCCGGCGTTGAGCTGTTTCCAAGTCCTCGCCGCATATTCGCTACTGCGTTCCCCTGGGGGAAGCGTTTTTAGTGAGCTCTCGCCTTAGCGCATAGCCAAGCGCCTTTATATAGTCGTCCCATTCTAAATAGCCCTTGTGCTCTAACGCCTCTCTTGCGGCGTCGCCTGAGGCGTATTTGAAGGCGCGGGCCAAGGCCTCTCTAAGCGCCTCCACGGCGGCGATGCTCTCTTGGGGTAGAGCAACATCAGCTCTCCTACGCGGCTGGGCTTTACCTCCACTTCGTTGCTCTTCTTGAAGTGCTCCTTAATGGCGGAGCGCGCCTCTCTAAGCGCCTTCCTCAAGCCTGCAGCTCCTGCCAGCCTCTTGTACCCCTCGGGGGCTAGGGCGTAGAGATCTTTCGCGACTTGCCGGAGCCACGGGTTGTAGTATAGGGGTATGGCGTTTGGGAGGTCGAGCGCGTAGTTCCTCGAGGCTTTTATCCAGGCAATTAGGTCGGTGAGGGCGTATTGCCTCACGCCGGTGTAGGTGGCCACTTTGACGTACGTAGCCGCGGCTTGTCTGTAGAGCTCTCTCGCCAGCTGGCGCAGAGTCTCAGCAGCCATTTCCGACGCAACTAGCCCGTAGAAGCTGTCTATAGGCTCGTCGCCGATATACCCCTTGGCTCTGCTAACACCGCCGCCAGCTCGGCGGTTATTCCCAGCGCCCTCGGCACTTCTTCGTCCGAATATATGTCTATGTCAACGCCTAGCTCGGCAGGCCCCAGCACGGCCTCTAGGCTGAGGGTTACGCCGCGGGGGAGGTTGAGGGGCTCTTTGTCTATTTCCTTGGCTAAAGCCTCCACGAGGTTGTCTGCTTCGTCAAGCGCGTTGGGGATTGCCACTTCTACCTCTCTGCACTTTCCAATATACAATACGGCGCTCTGTACGTATATAGAGGTCGGCTCTGGGTCTTAGGCCGGCGAATCCTGTGCATATGAAATTTAAAATGCCCGAGTCCTTAATGAATGTCTCAATTCTATCTCGGTTTTTCTCGTAAAACTCTTTGTGATTCTTGTCATACCGAGCCAGGCACTCCACGGCTTGGTCTATTATATGCATATTAGGATCTGCACTATACATGTTGTTGTTTTGCTTCTCGTCTTTGCCGTGCCGCGCGCCCTCGCCAGCTTATGCGCCTTATTAAGTCCAGATCTCTGGTCAAGACTCCCATTAGTAGTGACGCTTTACTCGGCCTTTATAGCCCTCTTGGTGTAGTTTAGTAGCCACTCGGCCAGCGGCATAGCCGCCTCGACGTCTTCTACTCTGTACTTAGCTTCGTGAAAGCCCCACACATGTACGTCGTATGCAACAGCCCACGTGTGTTTAATCCTCTCCTCGCCGAGCATTTTGCTCAAGTCAGTCGCCGCTTGGCCTAATAGCCAAGTGTCCCACCTCCCCCTTTTTCTAACAATCTCCAGCTGGGGCGTTTTGTGTTTTTCGGCAAGCGCTTTTATGCACTCCTCCACCGCCCTGTAGAGCTTCTCGCTCGCCTGTACGGGATTTCCCTTTGCCGCGTATTCCCTCGCTTCCGCTAAATTTCTCTCCGCTATTTCAACTCTCGTCTTGAGCACCTCTTCTGGGTCTAAATTTAAAGCCTCGCCGAGAGCTCTCAATACAAACTCCTCTAAATCTAGCCCCCTCCTCCCGGCCTCTTCAGCAATATGCTTGGGAATAACTATCACGGCCACTGGTTAAAACTAGGGGACTTGTTTTTAAAACATAACTAAATCGCCCTGCCGTACCGGCGCTTTAATCACGCCCCCAGCGCTCTCCTCACCGCCTCTCTGTGAAGCGGAGTCTGCCAAGCGACTCGCCGGCCTATTCCCAGCTCTGCGTCTCTCTCGGGTGGGGGCTCCCCAGCCCAGAGGCGGCTGTCCCTCTCGGAGAGGAGATACACTATGAGATTTCTCGCCTCGAGCTCGTCGATTAACTCCATCGGGGCGTCCGGGCTCCAGAGGGCATCTGGGTCCTCCACGGCCTTTTCAAGCCACGGACGCCACTTCGCCGTAAAGCCCGGCGCCAGCCTCTTCCTCTCCACGAGCTTGTCTACGACAATACCGACGTCCCACTTCGCTTCGTAGAGCTCGCCCAGTAGGTGGGGATTGCCTCCGGTCGCGCGCCACACCTTCTCGAAGGACGGCTTCTCGCCGGGGATTTGGTCGTATAGTTGCTTAAACCCCTCTTTCGGCAGGTTCCACATAGGTAGCAGATCGGCCCATCTATGCCGCCCGATCTCCCTCCTCGTAACCCCCTCGCTAGTCGCTACCACTACTACTATGGCCTCTACGCTTCTGGGCGGGTACTCGATAATTCCAAGAAGCGCCTTGACGTACTTCGCCGCCTCCCCCAGCCCTATTGCCTGGAAGACGTCGTCTGCCAGTATGGCGATTTTCCTTTTCCTCCGCCTTATCAGCTCGTCGGCGAGGTCAATGACGAGGGAGGCGAGCTTGATCTCGGCAACTCCCAGCGTCTTAGCCGCGGCGTCTGCCAGACGCCTAGCCACCTCCTTCACGTCTGTATACGCTTCGAAGTACTTCCGCAAAGGATCGACGTAAATGACGTGGAAGCCGAGCTCCTTAAGCAGAACGGCCGACTGCCTTAGCCAAGCGGTTTTACCACAGCCCTCTGGGCCGAATACGACTTTGGGAAGTCTTGTGCTCCTCTCCGCCCACTCTTCTACTTTCTTGAGGGCTAATTCCCTGTCTACGAACTCCACCTCTATGCCGGGAGTTAGTGATAGCTTGACCCTCTTCACGAGGTGCTTTGGCCTGTTGCTTAAATACTCACACAACGGCGGTTTAGCATGGTGCAACTCATATCTCAACGCCCCTGGCGCCTTCCCAACTCTGCTTGGCCCTCCCCTTTTGTGAATTGACGCGCCTCGTCGCCTCCTTTGCCGGCGCAGGGCGCGGCCTCTGTGCAGCGCGTTGAGGGATGTATCCCATTGCTAGTGGCATGCTCGCGCCGTAGTAGCCGGCCTTCCGGAATCTGCCAAATCCTCGAGCGTGCGCCCTCGGCGCCGCTTTCTGTAGTTTCGGGGCATCGGCAAGCCCTTCCCGCGGCGTTTCTGGCGAGGCTCTCCGGAATCTCGGTCTCCAAGTGTCGGTGCTTGCATAATGGTGAGCTGGGATGGGGGCTCCAAGAGTTTCGCGGATGGAGAGGCTGGCCTGCCGAAATCTGCTAGGATCCCTCTAGAGCCCTCCTCACGGCCTCTCTGTGTAGGGGCGTCTGCCAGGCGACGTCTTTCCCGATTCCCAGCCCCAAGTCCTTCTCGGGCGGGGGCTCTCCTGCCCAGAACCGGGGGTCGCGCTCGGGCAGGGTGTCGACTAGAAGGTTCATGTCGACGAGCTTATCCATCAACGGGATGCCCTCTCTGGTGAACAAGGCGTCGGGGTCGTCGAGGGCGCGCCTCAGAAGCTCCCTCTCCGCATCGCTCAGCGAGTTGACGAAGGCTTTTATCCTTTTTTCTCTTAACAGCTCCTTAACAACGCTGTCGGCATCCCACCTAGCCTTATACAACTCGGCGAGGAGGTTGGGGTTCCCGCCCGTCGCCCTCCACACTTTTTCAAACGGCGGCTTTTCCCCCGGCAATTTGTCGTAGAGCTGGCGAAAGCCGTCGCGGGGCATGTTCCACATCGGCGTTAGGTGGGCCCACCTGTGCCGCCCGATCTCCCTCCTCGTCACTCCCTCGCTCGTGGCCACGACGGCGACAATGGCGTCTATGCTCCTCGGCGGGTACTCTATAAGGCCGAGGAGGGCCTTGACATAGAGCGCCGCCTCATTGAGGCCTATTGCTTGGAAAACGTCGTCTACGAGCACGGCGACTTTCTTCTTCATCCTCTCTATCAAGAGCTTGGTGAGATCGATGGCGAGGGTAGCGAGCCACGCCCTTGCATTTCCCAGCACGCCAGCCGCGGCCTCGGCCAGCCTCCTAGCCACTTCCTTCACGTCGGTATACGCCTCGAAGTACCTGTGCAGAGGGTCGACGTATATTACGTGAAACCCCAGCTCCCTAAGCAACACGGCCGACTGCCTAAGCCACGCCGTCTTCCCACAGCCCTCGGGGCCAAACACCAGCTGGGGCAGGCGGGTGCTCTCCCGGGCCCACTCCTCTATCTTTTTGAGCGCCATTTCCCTGTCTGTAAACT
>JAVZUI010000040.1:0-17476 GCA_038879095.1 Pyrobaculum sp.
AAGTGACCGGCGAAGTAGAGAAGAGAGTAGTGGCGCAGCTACTGACGTTAATGGACGGCCTACAAGAAAGAGGACAAGTAGTAGTAATAGGAGCCACAAACAGACCAGACGCAGTAGACCCAGCACTGAGAAGACCAGGAAGATTCGACAGAGAGATTTGGATTAACCCGCCTGACTTCAGGGGTAGGTATGAAATTCTGCTGATACACACGCGTAACATGCCTCTGGCGCCTGATGTGGATCTTAGGAAGCTTGCTGAGATTACTCACGGGTTTACTGGCGCCGATCTGGCGGCCTTGGCTAGGGAGGCTGCCATGTCTGCGTTGAGGAGGGCTATTCAAAGCGGGCTCATAGACTTAAACCAACCGTCGATTCCGCCTGAGACTTTTGAAAAAATTAAGGTGACTATGTCGGACTTTACTAATGCGCTTAGGGAGATAATTCCCTCTGCTCTTAGGGAGGTGCACATAGAGGTACCGCGGGTCCGCTGGGAGGATGTGGGCGGCTTAGAGAACGTTAAACAAGAGTTGAGAGAGGCTGTGGAGTGGCCTCTGAAGTATCCCGAGAAGTTTAAGAAGTTCGGCCTTAGGCCTCCCAAGGGCATACTCCTCTTCGGCCCGCCGGGCACTGGGAAGACTTTGTTGGCGAAGGCCGTGGCCACGGAGTCGGGGGCCAACTTCGTGGCTGTGAGGGGGCCTGAGATCTTCTCTAAGTGGGTGGGGGAGTCTGAGAAGATGGTTAGGGAGATCTTTAGAAAGGCTCGTATGGCCGCCCCTGCGGTGATTTTCATAGACGAGATAGACGCCATGGCGACTGCCAGGGGGCTCGGCGCAGATTCTTTAGTGGGTGAACGGGTCGTGGCGCAGCTCCTCGCAGAGATGGACGGCATAAAGGCTTTAGAAAACGTGGTGGTGATCGCGGCCACTAATAGGCCTGACTTAGTAGACCCCGCGTTGCTTAGGCCCGGCCGCTTCGACAGAATTATCTACGTGCCGCCGCCGGACTTCAACGCCAGGCTTGAAATACTGTTAATACACACAAGAGCCACTCCTCTGGCTAAAGACGTGGACTTGGAAGAAATTGCGAGGAGGACTGAGGGCTACTCGGGGGCCGACTTGGAGTTGTTGGTGAGAGAGGCTACTTTCTTAGCCCTTCGTGAAGACATTGAGACAAAGGAGGTGTCGATGAAACACTTCGAGGAGGCTCTTAAGAAGGTAAGGCCGTCTGTGACGCCGGATATGTTGAAGTTCTACGAGTCGTGGCTTGAGCGCGCGAGACAGCTCACCACGGTGACTAAGGCCAAGTCCGCCCCGCCTCTGTATTTATGAACATCACTACCATTGGCAACGTCATAGAGATGTTGTTGAAGCGGCAGGAGACTATTACTAGCGAAGATGTGAAGGCGTTGCTAAGGCGGGCTAATGTACAGGTCACCGACGCCGAGTTGGCGAAGGCGTTGATGATTTTGGAGATTTACAAAAAGGTTCACGTAAGGCGTGTAAAGAGGGAGGGGAGGGACGTTTTTCAAATTACGAGGCGTAAATAATTATTAACTAGTCTATTGTTTTGTGGGAGTAGTAGAGTTGGGAAAGCTCATAGGAAAAGAGGCTAGGCAGGAGATAAGACTTGAAAGTCTTGCTGGGAGGTGCGTAGTACTTGACGCATACAACGCCCTGTATCAGTTTTTAGCTTCTATTAGACAGCCCGACGGGACTCCTTTAATGGACAAGGCCGGGAGAGTGACGAGCCACATCTCGGGGCTGTTTTACCGGACTATAAATCTGCTCGAGGCTGGGATAAAGCCGGTCTACGTCTTTGACGGGAAACCTCCTGAGTTTAAACTGCTGGAGCTTGAGGAGAGGAGGAGGACTAAGGAAAAGGCGATGGAAGAGGTGGTTAAGGCGATTAAAGAGGGGAGGAGAGACGAGGCTGTTAAGTATATGAAACGCGCCGTTTTTTTAACAAGCGAAATGGTGGACGACGCTAAGAAGTTGCTTACCTACATGGGGGTCCCGTGGGTGCAGGCGCCAAGCGAGGGCGAGGCGCAGGCGGCGCATATGGCTAGCAGGGGGAGTTGCTGGGCGGTTGGGAGCCAGGACTACGACTCTCTGTTATTCGGCTCGCCTAGGTTGGTTAGGAACCTCGCCGTTTCGCCTAAGAGGAAGGTGGGTGAGGAGGTGGTGGAGCTTTCCCCTGAGTTGATAGAATTAGGCGCAGTTTTAAAGGCGTTGAAGCTGAAGAACAGGGAGCAACTCATCGACTTGGCCATTCTGTTGGGCACCGACTACAACCCAGACGGCGTCCCTGGAGTGGGGCCCCAGAAGGCGCTTAAGCTAATCTGGGAATTTGGAAGCTTGGAAAGACTTCTCGAGACGGTGCTTAAAGGCGTCTCCTTCCCGGTGGACCCGCTTCAGATAAAAGCCTTTTTCTTAAAGCCCCCCGTGACGGACGACTACAGGGTGGAGTTCCAGAAGCCGGACGAGGCGGCGCTTTTATCCTTCCTCGTAGAGGAGCACGACTTTTCTCATGACAGAGTGGCAAAGGCCTTGGAGAGACTGAGGAAGGCGCAGGGCAAGCTTAAAACTACCTCTCTCGACTCCTTTTTCTAATGTCCTCCCGCCTAGTAGAGGACTTAGTACAAGAGGGCGTTATAAAGAGTGAGAGAGTGAAAAAGGCCATGCTCAGCGTCCCCAGGGAGGAGTTCGTAATGCCTGAGTACAGGATGATGGCGTATGAGGACAGGCCCCTTCCCCTATTTGCGGGGGCGACAATATCGGCGCCTCATATGGTGGCCATGATGTGTGAATTAATCAACCCCAGGCCGGGGATGAAGATTTTAGAAGTGGGCACAGGCTCTGGCTACCACGCCGCCGTCTGCGCCGAGGCTATTGAGAGGAGGGGGAAGGTATATACGGTTGAAATCGTGAAGGAACTCGCCGTATATGCAGCCCAGAATTTAGAACGGCTGGGCTACTGGGGCGTCGTAGAGGTCTACCACGGCGATGGGCGCATGGGACTCGAACGCCACGCCCCCTTCGACGCCATAATCGTAACTGCCGCTGCCTCGTCTATGCCTCAGGCGCTTGTACGACAGTTGAAAGACGGCGGAGTCATGGTAATTCCCGTTGAGGAGGGAGTTGGCCAAGTTCTGTATAAAGTTGTGAAGAGGGGGGAGAGGGTGGAGAGGCGTGCAGTTACCTACGTGCTGTTCGTGCCGCTGAGAGAGAGCTAGGGCTCTACTCTATACCTATCGCGGGGGTACAACGTGGCGTGTCTCACGTTGTCGAGGCCTAACAAGGCGGCGACTAGTCTGTTAAAGCCTAGTCCGAAGCCGGCGTGGGGTGGCATCCCGTAGTCGAAGACCGCGAGGTGGCTTTCAAACAGCTTGGGGTCTAGCCCCCTCTTTTTCATCTCCTCTTCTAGCTCATCTCTCTTGTGTATCCTCGTGGCGCCTGAGGCTATCTCGATGCCGTTGATAATTAAGTCGTAGGACTCGCTGAGCTTCTCTTCTTTTCGCCTTGTGTAAAACGGCCTAAGAGAGGCTGGGAAGTCTACTATGAAGTAGACGGGGCCGTAGTATTTCATAAGGCTTTTCTGCATATCTACGTTAAGGTCGTCGCCCCAGTTGATAGAATAGCCCAGTTCTCTCAGCTTCTCCACCGCCTCGCCGTACTCTACTCTTGGTATTTTAGAAATTTCAGTAACTACCGGCGTTATTCCAAGTTCCTTTAATCGATCTACGCTCGAAGACAGCGCCTCCACCACCCGTTTCATAATTTTTTCTAAGAGGTCCATGACGTCGTTGTAATTCATAAAGGCGGCCTCTGCGTCGACTGATATAAACTCGTTGAGGTGGTAGTCTGTGTTGTGCTTCTCAGCGCGGTAGGCCGGCCCAATTTCAAAAACTCGCTCTAACGACGCCGTCAACTGCTCTTTGTATAACTGCGGGCTTTGAGATAGGTAAGCCACGCGTTCGAAGTAGAGGACTGGAAACAACTCGGCGCCTCCCTCGGTGCTCGTCACAATTATCTTGGGGGTGAAGACTTCTACAAATCTCTCGCCGTACAACACCTCTCTTATCGCTTTCAATATGTTTGAAGCCGTTGAGAATACGGCAAGATTGCGGGGCCTTTTTAAGTCCACTGAACGCCACCTCAGCCTAGTGGCTAAGTCGGGGGTCTCCGACCAGATGTCTATTGGCAACGGCTTCGCCTTGTTTAACACCCAGAGCTCTGAGGGAAAAATCTCGACGCCTCTCTTGGCAATTTTACTAGTCTCCACGACGCCTTTGACTACTACTACGTCTTCTCTGTTGAGTTCGTTAAACCTGTCAAGAAGGTGTTGCGGCGTCTTCCCACTTTTAAACGTCACCTGGACAAAACCCTCTCTGTCCCTCAGGACTAGGAACTTGACCTTCCCCAAGTCGCGGAGCTCCCAGACCCACCCAGCCACAACCACCTCTGCGCCGTGTATCTCCGGGGTTACGTCGGCCGTCCAGTGAGTCTTTTTTGGATAAGACACGTGTCGGGGTAAGAGCAGGTAAAAAAATTATACTCTTAGTTCACGCTCTTTTACCAGCTCCACCTTGACGTTGGCCCCTGAGATCCGGCTTATGATTGCCTGCAAGCGCTCTGGCTTAATCGGCAACCTCCTCACCTCGCGAGAAGGAATCTTCACAACAGTCTCAGTCGTGCCGTCGGGTAGCCAAGAAGTGGAAATTGTGAGTAACTTCGCCGGAGAGACCAACTGGGCAATTACCTCGTTTACGTTGCCATGTTCCACGACTTTTACGCTTCTTCCCAAAACCGACGAGAGCTCCTTCTCCAGTTGCATAAATGCGCCGCGGGGGATGCGTTTTGTGTTTCTCATCAGTATAATAATCATGTCGTCAACTTCGTAAGACTTTACATACTCCACCTCCGATAAGTTTATTTTACGCTCGATCTTTAGCAATGCATCGCTTACCTCGACGTCGAGCCAGTTGTACCTGCCGCTGTCAATTAGCGACTGGCACTTCTGACACAGCACACGCGTCTTAACACAGAACTCACAAAACGGAATTTTCGCCATCGGCAAGTATAAAATGTAGATATAAAAACTCTTATCAAAGCAACGAAGGGGCTATGCGGATAGCAATTATAGACGGCTACACCGACGAGCCCGCCGGGCTTGGGGTACCGCCCTATTTAGACGTGTATGCAAGATATGTCGCCGGCGCCGCCTTCTACGCCGGCGTAGACCAAGTGTTTTACCACACAATCAACTCGCTGAGGGGAGACTGGGCGCGGTCCCTCTCCCATTTAAAAACCTTCGACATTGTAGTCGTAATAGCTGGAATCACCACGCCCGGGAAGTACCTGGGGGGTACCCCCATTTCTCTCGACGAGATTTTAGACATCGGACGCCTAGACGGGCCGGTGAAGATTCTCGGCGGCCCCGTGGCGAAGTTTGGATTCGGCATAGAGGGCGGCACTGTGGCGGTTCCCCCGTCTAAGTTTCGTAGGTACTACCACCTCGTCGTCACGGGGGACTTAGACCTCGTAGTCTATAGAGCGTTGACGGAGGGGCTAGAGCGCGCACACCCCTCCGAAACTCACCAAGACTTTAGGCTGATAGACGTCTTTGCAGAAAAAGGCGCGAGGATTGTGACCCAGCACCCCAACTACGGCAAAAACCTGATTGTAGAGCTTGAGACGTATCGATCTTGCCCGAGGTACGTCTCCGGGGGCTGTTCTTTCTGCACCACGGTGGCCTACGGCCCCGTAATTACGAGGACTGCGGAAGGCGTGGTGAAAGAAGTCGAGGCTTTGTACAAAGCCGGCGTGTTGCACTTTAGGCTTGGCAGACAGGCTGATTTCTACACCTACATGGCGCACGACATTGGGAAGGAGGACTTCCCCCGGCCTAACCCGGCGGCTATAGAAAGGCTACTGGTCGGGATTAGAAACGTGGCGCCCGGCTTAAAGACTCTGCACATCGACAACGTGAATCCCGGCACTGTGGCTAGGTGGAGGGAGGAATCTGCCGAGGTTACTAAACTACTGATGAAATACGGCACGCCGGGAAACGTGGCCGCAATGGGCGTCGAGACCGCCGACCCGAGAGTGGTCAAGATCAACAACCTCAAGACGGGGCCGGAAGAGGCCTTAGAGGCCATCGAGCTTTTTACAAGGCTTGGGTCTGTAAGAGGAGAAAACGGCATGCCCTACATCCTAGCCGGCGTAAACTTCGTCGCCGGCCTCCCCGGCGAGACCGCCGAGACGTATAGGCTAAACGTGGAGTTTTTAAAAGAGGTAATGAGACGGGGGCTTCTAGTCCGCAGAGTAAACATACGACAAGTGTTGATATTCCCCACCTCGCGCCTATGGCCTAAGGCTAGAAAAATCGCCGGCAGACTAAGAGAACATAAACAGAGGTTTTACCAATTCAAGAAGTGGGTACGTGAGGTGTTCGACAAGGAGATGCTTAGGAGAATCGTCCCCAGAGGCACCGTGTTAAGAGACGTATATACAGAGGCGTACTACTACAACGGGACTTACGCCAGGCAGGTGGGCTCCTACCCCCTGCTGGCGTACATCCCAACTAGGGTAGAGCTGGGCCGGTTTGTAGACGTCGTGGTGGTAGACCACGGCTCGAGGAGCATCTTGGCGTTGCCGTATCCAGTAGACGTCAACCGCGCAGATAGGCGGGTAATACGACGGCTACCAGGCGTCGACAAGGAGAGGGCCCGTCTGATATTAAAACACAGGCCTTTCAACAGCTTAGAGGAGTTGAAGAGGGTAGTCGGCGACGGGGAGTACGTCAACTACGTCTCCTTGTGAGGTAGTATAAGACATAGAGGGTGAAGGCTATGTACGCCGTCACTACGAAGTTTACCAAGTTTACCACGTAGGCGCCTATTTGCAAGTCAGGCGTCCTCAAGCCCGCGGCTGTTAGGTATAGGAAGTAGAGGGCGACTCCTAGGGAAAACCCGGCGTAGGCATATACAAGTCTCACGCCAGCTCCAAAACCGACCTCTTTAAAAACTTACCTGTACAGTTTCAGCCCCCCCGTGACTGCGTCAACTGCCTCGTCGGGGGCGGGGCCTACGCATATCGCCGTGGGGGTGCCTGACGGTATTTCGGTCAGCCCCGCGTCTACTACTACGGCGGTTGGGAGACCGAGCCCCTTCGCTTTGTCGTAAAGTTGGTACAGGTGCTCCACGCCTTCTGCGGCGAGGACTACTTTCTTCTGACCCTCTGCCAGCCATTGGTCTAGCCAACGGCGCCACTTTACATCTTCCATGGCTAACAAAACGCACTCAACCGCGGCGTGGCTTGCCTGTGCGGCCGCTTTCCCACAACTTATTTTCAAGTCTTTTCTGACCACTATCGTCATTTTCACGCGCCGAGGAATGCCAACAGTTAAAAACATAAGGATAAAGCTTTAAAGTACCATTTTTCTAAAAGTTTATGCAAGTAAAACATGTGTTGGTATTAGTTCTATTATTAGTCGCGTTGGTCTCATATGCGCAGAATGTCAAAATATCAGGGGCCAACCCCTCGGTGCTGGACACAGACACGAAAGTCGTGGCTAAACTAGTCGTCACCGACATAGACGCGTTTGCCTCGCAGTGGAGAGCGAGCCCTAGTTTTAAGACTGTGAGGATGGGGACGAGGGAGCTACGCGTTGCCTCGTTAGTAATCAACGGAGTAGAGCTACGGGGAAGAATAGACGGAGGCGCCGCGGTCTTGTATTTCAAGGGCCCTGCCAATGCCTTAAAACGTGTCGCGGAATCTCCCTATGTACAGTCAGTTTTTGTTAAAGTAGTGCCAGAAGTGCCTCCGAGAGAGTTCTTTACAGAACCTATCAGTCTCGTGGAGAGAGCAGGCGGAGCTCCGCAGCCGAACCTCCCAGTCATGCGCGAGATCGTTGGGGCGTCTCGGGTGGAACAACTATTCGGAGTGAATGGAACCGGCGTTGTGATAGCAGTTGTAGACACAGGCGTGGACTACGGACATCCCGATTTGCAAGACTCGTTGGCTTGGGTCATTAAGACCACAGACGGCAGAGAGATAATCGCCTCCTCAATCTCCCTTGCCGGCACCGCCCTCCAGTACAAAACACTACGAGGCCAGACTGCGTCTATTCCGCTTAGCCAAGTCGCGTCGGTCGAGCCGCTGGTTTTAGATGCGGACGAGTCGCAGGTGGTGATGCTTGTGCCGCTCCAAGCTCAGCAGGGGTATCTGCCCACCAGCGGCTCTAGTTTTTACGTCATTGACGGCGTTGACATCTACAGCGTCTCTGCTACGTGTAACTACGCCGTCTCTGGCCTTGTGAGCAAAAGCGGTGTCTATAAGTTCGGCATGACTAACTTGGACATATCGTGGTACGGTGGTTATGTACAGGTAGGCGTTGTGATGTACGACCCAGACCAGCCCGGCGTCTACACAGCCGCCAGGGTTGACATAAATGGAAACTGCAACTTCGCAGACGACCCCGAGCTGAGGTACTACGGAAACAGGCTTATTGTAGACAACCCCGCCGCGCCCACCAAAAGCCTCGGCGTAGCCGGAGGCTACTTCTACGACTGGGGGCTTTGGTTTGATGTGTATGCGAAGTTCTACCCCGGCTGGGACCTACAGGGCAACTACCTGAGCATATTCTACGACTTTGATAGCCACGGCACTGCCTGTAGCTCCGTCGCCGCTGGCAGAGGCAAGGCCGTGTACAACCTCGGCTACCTCGGCCAACAACGCCTCAGAGGAATAGCTCCAGGGGCCAAGGTGCTCGGCGTGAAGGGCCTGTGGTGGGGCATGGTCGAGCCAGGCATGATGTGGGCGGCGGGCTTTGACGTAAGCCCAGACGGGCAGTGGTACTGGACTGGGCAGAAGAGGGCGCACGTCATTAGCAACAGCTGGGGCATCTCGACCTTTATCTACGACACCGCCGCCTTTGGCTACGACTTCGAATCTGCGGTCATAAACGCCCTGGCGGCCCCCGGCTTCCTTGACAGAAACTACCCCGGCATTGTGATAGTTCAAGCGGGCGGCAACGGGGGATACGGCTTCGGCACAATCACGAGCCCCGGAGCCGCCGTAGGCGCAATCACGGTGGGCGCCGCGACAAGCGGCCACTTCTGGCTAGCTCTCGGCACACCGCTTTACGGCTTTAGGTGGGGCGACATAATTAGCTGGTCTTTGAGGGGGCCTACGCCAGCTGGTTATGTGAAGCCCGACGTTGTAAACGTGGGGGCCTTCGGCGTAGCGGCTTATCCAGTTGGCTGGGGCCGGTATTGGTACAACAGTCCAGAAGACTGGGACACATTCGGCGGCACTTCTCAGGCCACTCCGCTGACGGCGGGCGTCGTGGCGTTGGTGCTTAGCGCAGTTGCAGACGCCAGAGATCCAGCCTCGGTGGATCCGTATCTCGTCAGACAGGTCATCGCAAGTACTGCCGTAGACATTGGCTACACGCCGTTTACTGCTGGCCACGGCTTTGTCAACGCCACAGCCGCCGTAATAGCCGCGAGGTCGTACTTCGGCTTGTCAGCCCCCAAAGCGCCTGTGGTCTTGTTTAACACAAACTCCCAGGTGAATTTAGGCGCCTCGTGGGACTTTCAATGGAGAGTTAACATACCGCTGTATTTCGGCTATCTTCTTAACAACATTTTGACGAGCCAGTGGCAGACATATCTACAGATTGGACTTCGCCAGCCCGCGTCTAGAATGACTACTCTGTACCTCACCACGACGCCCGGCGGACAGGCAGTGGGACAGGTAACCGTCACTACAGTAGGCTACGCGGCTAGGGTCAAGGCCACGGCTGTTACCCTAGCTCCTGTCTACAGGAAGTCTGTAAGTCTAAATATCCCGGTGAGAACCTTGGGAGGATACTTTACAATGCAACAGCTTGGCTTTGATGAAAATATATTAAAACAAGCAGACTTGGTGGTGTTTAGAATAGCTTTTCCGTTTAGAGTATTTGACCCAGAGTACAACTATGCGCCTAACGTGCGGCCCGTCTTGTGGGTCTTCGGCTGGACCGACCTTAACAACGACAATTCAATATCTATTACAGAGCTTACGTGGTATAACTATGGTTACCAGAGAGGTACTGAGACCGAGGTGCCAGTAGCTAAACTAGGCTCTAAGATGAGGCCTGGCGAGAGGCTTGTTTTAAGGATAGACGTGAGGCCCGTTACTCCGCCGTATCCCTCTACTGTGCCTGTGACTGTGGAGGTGGTGGCTTATAGGAGAGCGCCGGCGTCGGATGTGCAGGTTACTCCTTCCGAGGTCGTGCTAGGTCCGCGGCAGAGTTATACCTTTGCCGTGGTAGTGAGGGCGCCTTCTAACGCGGCTCCTACAGCTTATGAGAGAGCGGTACTATTTGACGTAAACGGCACTACTTATGTGGTGCCTCTGAGCTATGTGGTGAGACAGAGCGTCGCCGCCAATACGGAGTTTACGCTTACCGGTAGGCCTTCTGATAGTTGGTACAACGCCAGCGAGGTTCGCGGCGCCGTTGACTGGAATTGGCGCTACGAGTCAGGCGACTGGCGCGCCTACTATATATCAGTGCCGACTCTCGTCAGGGGCTTATACATAGACTTTAACTGGAGGTGCGCCAACACGTCGCTTATTCTGTACACCATTACGTCGGACGGCTTCTTCGCAGGTCCATTCTGGAACCAGGGAGTGACTTATCACCAGTACCTAGGAAGCGGTAGGTTCATGTGGACAGGTCTCGGCGGCGGTACAAGAATCGTGGCGACGCCTTCTGCGTCATTCGCCGTTCCTATAACCGTAAGTGGATATGTGTACTCCACAATGTCGGCGTCTTATCCCGTCCGTGAGGCTGGGAGCTTCATAGTATTGGCTAGGTCTTCTCTCTACGGCGGCTGTTCAACGGCGGAGGCCATCGCGGGAAAGGTTAGGCCGTTTATTGAGAGCGGCGACGTGCCGGTGATCTTTACTCAGACGCCTTTTGTCAGAGTGACGTTGAGCAAGCCGCCTATTCCGTACAACTTCGCAATTAAGTTCGCCACAGTCATGGGCGGGGGCTTTGTTGTCCCTATGTTTACCTACGGCACGGACTTGAGGTTTAACATGTTGTACGTCAAGACACCGCTGTTTGTTGACTACGTTGCGCTGTTGTACTCGCCGCAGTACGCCGTGTGGTATAGGACAGGCGGGAACAACTTTGCCTCCTATCCGTGGTACGCAGTTGAGGGCGTCTCGGTGCTTAGCTGAGACGTAGCCTCAAACCCTCTGTTTTTTCTATCTTCCTCCACGCTTTTACTAACACTTCCCTAGTCTCGTCTCGCGTTATTAGTTTTATTGCCTCTGGCCCCGTGGCCCACATGTATGCGTCGTGTTCTTTTGATAGAGTTACGTCGAGGCTTTTGCTCTTTGCTAAGAAGTACACCACTTCTCTGTAGATGGTGCGTCCTCTTTTCGAATATTTGTACCTAATCTCTTCTTTGAAGTTCGGTATTAGCTCGACTTTGAGGCCTGTTTCTTCGTAAATTTCTCTCAGCGCCGCCGCCTCGTCTGTTTCATATAGGCGCACCAGCCCGTGTGGGAAGTCCCAGCCGAATTTGCCGTGGAGCAGTAGGTAGAGTACATCTTTTTCGTTTACTGCATACACCACGGCTCCTGCAGAGCGTTCAAAGAATTTCACATTGTACTATTATCTACAACTCTTATATGTTTTACTTTAGTACCTTTTTAAACCGTATGGACAAAAATATTCTATACCTAGGTCTTTGTAAATGGCTGACAAGGCGCCGTACATGACCACGGGCTTGCCCATTTCTCTTGCTTTTCTAATCAGCTCGACTACTTCCGCCAGGCGAGCCGTGCCTGGGGCCACCACCACTACCTTGGCCTTCTCTACCCAGTTATGTGGGTTGGTCACGTCTATAAACTCGTAGGGGTAGGGGGCCCCCTCGGCGCTTGCCACCACTCCGTCTGTAAGTGAAAACAGGACGGAGGCCACCTTGTTGTTAAAACCTACGAGTAGTATAGGTCCGCCGTATTTTGACAGGATGTACTCGGCGAGTTTCTGGGGGCACTTTTCAGACTTCCTAGAGTCGCAGACCTCGAGGCGTTTAAACCCTTTTTCGCTTGCTGTTTGTAGAATTTCTACGCATGGCCGTAGTCGGGGGTCTTTAGCAGCAGTTTCTAGGTCGTACACACCCGGCTTGGTGTCGGCGTCGACAGGCACGTCTGCGCATATGTTTCCAATACAACACCTAGCTAATACCTGTCCTTCGCATATGTCGACTCCGTTTTTCTTAATTATAGATACGCTAAGCGACACGGTTATTAGTGGATTTGAAGTTATAAAGGTTATTACAGAGCTTAGTTAGGCTGGAGTCGAAACATAAAGTAAAATATAGATAGTTAAATATCCTTATGGAAATTCTGAAGTACGACCTCGTAATAATTGGGTCTGGCATAGCAGGCCTAAGGGCGGCCACGGCGGCGGCTTGGGCCAGCGGGGGGAAGATCTCCATTGCTATTTTGTCTAAGATCCAGGCTATGCGTAGCCACAGCCTGTCTGCTGAAGGCGGCATGTCGGCGGTTTTGTACCCCGACAAGACCGGCGACTCTTTAGAACTTCACGCGTACGACACTGTAAAAGGCAGCGACTTTCTAGCAGACCAAGACGCGGTACAAGTCTTGGTGGAGTACGCGCCGAGGGAGGTTAGGTACCTTGAGAGAATCGGCGTCCCCTGGACTAGGGAGGCAGATGGGCGAATAGCCCAGAGGCCCTTCGGCGGCATGACAATACCAAGGACAACCTTCGCGGCCGACAAGACTGGGTTTTTCATAATGTCTACTTTATTCTCAGAGACGCGGCGATTTGATAACATACACGTGTACCACGAGCACTTTGTTACGAAATTCATAGTAGAAAATGGACAGTTCAAAGGCGTCACAGCCTACGACTTGAAAAGAGGAGAGTTTAAGCTCTTTTACGCAAAGGCGGGCATAATCGCCACCGGCGGCGCCGGCAGGCTTTACCGATTTACCACTACGGCCCATTCAACCACAGGAGAGACGCTGGGATATGCGCTGAGGGCGGGCATACCGCTTAAAGACATGGAGTTTGTACAGTGGCACCCCACAGCCCTCGTCCCAAGCGGAATACTAGTAAGCGAGGCAGCAAGAGGCGAGGGCGGATATCTCATTAACAAAGAGGGGGAACGGTTTATGAAGAGGTACGCGCCTCAGCGTATGGAGCTTGCCCCTAGGGACATCGTGTCTAGGGCCATACTAACAGAGTGTGCCGAGGGTAGGGGCTTTCAGCATGAGAGCGGGATGTGCTACGTGGGCCTTGACTTGAGACACCTAGGAGAGGAGAAGATAAACAAGAGAATCCCATTTATCCGCGAGTTGGCACATAAGTACGCCGGGATAGACGTCTTTACTGAGCCGATACCAGTTAGACCAGCCGTGCACTACACAATGGGGGGCGTACACACAGACACGTGGGGACGCGTCCTCGACGCCAGGGGACAGTGGATCAGGGGGCTGTGGGCCGCGGGCGAGGCCGCGGCTGTGAGCGTACACGGAGCTAATAGGCTGGGCTCTAACTCGTTAAGTGAGTGCTCGGTGTGGGGGCGGCTCACGGGAGAGCAGGCGGCTAAGTATGTAATGGAGACTCCCGCCATGCCGTCCCCCGACGAGACGTTACTAAAGGCTGCTAAGGCTGAGGAGGAGAGAATTTTTGACAAGCTTTTAAAAGAGGCAAACGCGCCGAGTCCCTACGAAGTGAAGAGAGAGCTAAACGACGTGATGGAGGAACACTTCGGGCCGTTTCGCCAGGGGTCCTCAATGGCTGAGGGGCTGGCTAAGCTTAAAAAACTTAGAGAGCGGGCCCTCTCGTTCCGCGTGGTAGACGGCAGTAGGGTGTATAACCAAAATCTAAAAGACGCGTTGGAGATAGACGGCATGTTAGACGTCGCCTTGGTCATAGGCCTGGGCGCCTACGCACGTGCTGAGTCAAGAGGGGCTCATTACAGACTGGACTACCCCAAGCGAGACGACGTAAATTGGCTCAAACACACAGTGGCGTATCTATACGGAGGGGAGGTCAACCTCACTTACACACCTGTGACTATTATAAAATGGCAACCAGAGGAGAGAAAGTACTAGTATGAAGTCGGTAGTAGTTAGGGTGAAGAGGTTTGACGGCTCTAAGAGCTGGTGGCAGGAGTACAAAATAGAAGTGCCGAGTGAGAAAATTTCGGTATTAGACGTCTTGATTAAAATCAAAGAGGAGCAGGACCCAACTCTTGCAGTCAGGTATAGCTGTAGGATGGCGATATGCGGATCATGCGGCATGGTGATAAACGGAATACCGCGTCTGGCATGTCAGACTCTGTTGTCTGAGCTAAAAGACTCGAAAATTACTGTAGAGCCTCTGTGGAATCACAAGGGGGTAAAAGACTTGGTGGTAGACCTAGAGCCAGATTTTGAAAAAGTCAAGTCTGTCAAGCCGTACATAATTAGAGACGTGAAAGAGATATACGAGGCTGATGTGGAATTTGGACAGAGGCCCGAGGAGCTTGAAAAGTATTACAACTTCGCCTACTGTATACAATGTGGAATTTGCATGGCCGCGTGCCCCATACTGGGCTCTAACGATAAGTTCCTCGGCCCCATGGCACTAAATGCCGCATACAGATGGAGCGCCGACAGTAGAGACAGGGGGTGGGAGGCGAGAAAGGCCATAATCGACACAGAAGACGGCCTCTGGCCATGCCACTTGGCGTACACTTGTAGCGCAGTTTGCCCTAGAGGAGTCGACCCGGGGTACGCCATACAAATGTTAAAAAGCGCCATACTTAGGAAGAGGCGGCCATGAGAGCCGGCAGAGGAATTGGGGAGTGGTTCCGCGGTATAAACTTAGAGAGGATCTTCTTCGCAATACATAGAATAACGGCCATTTACTTAGTGTTGTACATATTCCCCAGGCCCTTCCTAATACTAATACACGGATCGTGGGAGGAGGCTTTGAAACTTGACATGACCCCAATCGGCAAGCTCCTCGCCGCCATATTTGTATTTTCAATACTCTTCCACGGAATAAACGGGCTACGCATAATGTTAGTCGAACTCGGCTTAATCCGCGGGTGGCCTGTAAGAGATCCCATAAGGCCGCTCCCGGCGCTTAGAGCCTCGAAGATCCACGTCGCGTTTATTGTGCTTACGTTAATAGGCACGATAGTGGGAACTGCGCTAGGGATCTACCTCGTAATATACGGAGCTGAGCATTGGCCATGAGGGGGAGCACCGAGCGCAAAATCCTAATATACGGCGCCTTCATAATGGTGATAGGGATGCCCGCCGTAATACTAGCGGCAATCGCGATGGGCAAGATTCCTCTAGAAAAGGCGCTGAGCACACACCCGCTTGTAATAATTCCCTACGCCTTTGTAAAAATTGGGTGGGGGATCATTTGGGCGATAGTGGCAGTAGACTGGGTTGTCCACGGGTCGCACGGCATGAGGCGGATATTAGGAGAAGTCGTCAAGTCTGAAAAGTGGAGGAAGGCACTAGACGTTGCGGTTAACTTAGTCATGTTAATTACTGGAGTGGTCATGTTCTACGTATTAGTATTTATCCCCTAGACGCGTATCGAGACGTGATGAAAGCTGGTATTTCAGACTTGTGAAGTGAGACACCAGGGCTGATTAATCCACCCTCGGAGCTACCACAGTTTTGAAAACCCCAGTGGAGAACTCGTAGGTGAGCCTCAGAGGCTTGTTTGAAGATAGTTCAAGCCTCACCCTCTTAGACAGACTTTTCAACTTGCCAGATATGTCTCTCAGACTTTCTACACTGTACTTAGCCGTGGCCGTCTCTTCAGAAGTTATGTTAAAAACCGACTCGCTGTCGTAGCTCAGCTCAGTCTCAGCCGCCTTTCCGCCCTCCCCAACGCCGCGGAAGACCACCTTCTCAGGCGTGACTGTGACCTGTACCCAGTCGGAGACCTCCTCCACCATCGCCAACACGTCGTCTAAGGTGGCCGCGTCCATTTCCACAGAGGCGTCAAACGCCAAGGCGAGTTCGGGCACCTCCTCCTCCACCACTTGGACTATTGGGAACGAGAAGCGCCTCACCAAGCCGGCCTCCTTGCCTCTTTTAGGATACACATAAAACGAGAACCTGTTTCTCTCGGTATCAACTTCAAGTTCTAGCTTCTCCGTGGCGCCAATTCTCTTAATGACGTCTTTCACCGCCGTAAAGATGACCCCAACCTTCGTCTCCTCCTCCACCACGTAGTCCTCGAGGCCTGTGGAGTGGAACGTGAGGTCGAACAAAATAGTCTTAGTGGGGTCCAGCGCCTTAAGCGTAATGCCGTCTTGTAAAAACTGCAAAGACGCCTCTGGGAGAGTTTTTATCAACACCTCAAAGGCGTAGCGAGGCTCCTTACCCTTTGGAAACAACGCCCTCACAACCATACGACTAAGACTGCGCGAGGATATATAAGTACATCTCTACAAACAGTATTAGCAAGCCCGGGAGCACACAATTTAAAAGACAGCAGAGCAGACAAGGAGACCCGCCTTATGTGTAAAAATTCAAAAATTTACAACAAGCCTAAACACTTATAAACACCTAGGCGCGTGTGAATTGGTGAAGAAGACCCCGATCTCCGACTAGTGACGACTGGTATTACAACTGAAAACTAAATAAACTACATCGCTAGTCTAAAGAAAAAATAAGTGTTGATGTCGGTAATTAACAATATGAAATCAAAAGAGACTACATTATTATTAATGGTAGCTGTAGCGCTTGCCTCGGCCTTTTGTTGTTCGAACGCTAAAGATGACGGAGTAGTGAGAGACTACGCTCAGTCGTGTCTCACATGTGGGTGGTATACAAGTTATGGGTACTATGGAAAAGTATAACTCTCTTTGGGCATACCCCGTGGGCGAGTATCATAGATGGTCAATGGTTACCGAGTTCGCATCTGCAAGCGGTAGTCAGGGCCAAGGCATGTATAAAGAGTTTATAGGTGTGCAGAAATTCCTCGGGGCGGGCATTACTTTTAATGGATGTACCTCCACTAAGGTGTCAACAACAGCGTTTTGTGTAGGGGCATGCGGCACGTGACCTCAGTATTAATAGCTTCGTTTATACTGCTATCTGTTCTAGCGAGCTATCTGTACCTTAGCATAAATGATGCAGAGCTCTTGGCTAATGGGGCTAGGAGCGTATTAGTGTATGAATTGAAATCTGGAGGTACTTCTCCATATTCGCCTGTTACGGAGGGTTATAGGTTTTACCTTAGGCTTTACATCGATGGGGAGTGGTGTCATTTATGGGCTAACAGGGTTAGGATTTTAGATAATGGTACACATACAACTCTTTGGCTTTCTGATGGGAGGGCTAGGTGTGGCTTGGGAGTGTACATAGGCAGAGAGGAGGGGGGCTATGTGTACTTCTCTTCTTACAATATCACAAGGGCTGGCACTATT
>JAVZUI010000041.1:0-16972 GCA_038879095.1 Pyrobaculum sp.
AACCTGTATAGGCACGTCTACCTACACCACAAGACTGTGTTATTTACCGAGGTCGCCAGGGAGATAATTGCCGACAACATAGAGAAGTGTGCACAAGGCCGTGGGGACGGCGCCATCTGCCAGTACCTCTGCGACTTGGCTAAATTCATCGTAGGCGATGTAGACGGCGAGGTGGTGTGGAAGGCCACCGACGACTACTTCACCTCTGTCTTTGTCAGAGACCCGAGGTTTAGAGACCTCCTCTCCCGCAAGAGGCTTGACTACGTCGCCTTGTGGAAGAGGGAGAAGGACTTCTTGGAGATTTTCAAAGAGCCTGCCAGGCTAAACGATTCCATAGACCGCCTAGGGCCGCCTCACTGGGCCCTGGTCAGCCGCCTGAAGAGTAGCCTAGTGGAGCGGCTTAACGTAGAGCTTGGCGAGAGGTGCAGGCTGTCTCCCGACGACGTCGTGGTGTCGTACGTCAGCTTTGACCCACGCGCCGAGGATTTGTACATATCTACCGCCAACGGGCCTATTTCAATTTCTGAAATATCGCCGCTTGTGGCGGCGGTTAACGAGGCGTGGAGGAGGGCGCCCCATGTGTTTATACACGTCAGAAGGGGGGCGCTTGAACGCTGTGGAGAAGAGGCCCTGAGGTATATAAAAGCGGTGCTTGAACCTCTTCTAGACCTGGCCGTTAGGAAGCTACGGCAGGGATACGCCTAGCTTTTTATTAACATACGCCGCCACCTCCTCCCTGGTCTGTTCGTATATCCACCTGCCCTCCCTCGTCAGCTCTGCGACTCCGTCCCTCACGGCCACCTCTCTCTTGAGGAGCTGGGGCCACACCCTCCAGTCGTACTTCTCCCCCAGCTCCTCCACCGCCCTTTTCGCAAGCTGGTTTATCTCCTCCACAGGCGCAGGCCCTTGTGACAGCCTCTTCATAATCACCAGGCGTAGGTATTCCCCCACTGGGGAGTAGCGCTGGTATTGTACGTACATGTAGTACTGTTGCACATCCTTATTTATTTCCAGAATTTACAAAGGGTGGTATAGAGAGAGTAGGCTGAAAATTTTGAAAAACAGGACGTGGAGTCTACAGTGGTGCCGGTTCTATCTAAGTGGCAGATAGAAGATTTAATGGAAAAGAGGGAGCTTGTGTCGTTTGACTTAGAGATTTCGAAGTCTAAAGTGACGTACGCCGGGCGGTACGCCAGGTTTAACTACGGAGGGACCGACTATGAAATTGACTTAGAGGCGTTGCCCAGTGTTGGGGATTGCGAGGTTTATGCGCTTGTGGGAGGCGAGTGGCGCGAGTTGTCTATAGCTGAAAAGCGTTTTTACAAACTCTGCGTGTTTAAAAGAGGCTGGGCCCCCACTTTGATGATAGACGGGATTACTATGCACAGCGTGTTGGAAAACCCTCTGAGCATCGCAGCGAGGAAGGTAGAGGGCGTGCGGGGGCGCGTCTTTGAGTGTTGCACCGGGCTTGGCTACACTACGGTCGAGGCTTTGAGGAGGGGGGCGCGCTACGTCTTAACCGTCGAGGCGGACCCCAACGTGCTGACTCTAGCCGCCTACAACCCGTACAGCCGAGGCCTGTGGTCTCCCGCCGTGGACATAGCGGTGGGCGACTGCGTGGATTTTATACGCGCCGTGAGGGACGGCGCCTTTAACTACGTAATACACGACCCGCCGCGTATTAGCCACGCCACTCAGAGGCTGTACTCGGAGTATTTGTATAGAGAGTTTTTTAGGATTTTAAAGAGGGGCGGCGGCTTGTTTCACTACGTGAGCCAAACCGGGACGAAGTACAGAGGGCTCAACCCGGCGAGGGGGGTGGTGGAGAGGCTGAGGAAAGTTGGGTTTGTAGTAGAGGAGGTGAGAGAGGGCTTGGGGGTCTATGCTAGAAGGCGCTAGAGGATGTGGGGCGTTCTGTTTAGCACAACTGCGCCCCCGTCTACGTATACCATGTCTTCTATCCTCACGCCGCCCACCCCCTCTATGTACACCCCCGGCTCTATGGTCACCACGTTGCCTCTCCGCAGCGTCTCTTTAGACGTGACGTAGAGCCTAGGCGGCTCGTGTACCTCTACGCCGACGCCGTGCCCCGTGGAGTGTATAAAATAGGGGGCGAAGCCGTACTCAGCAATTACGTCTCTAGCCGCCTTGTCCACCTCCGCGGCGGGGACGCCCTCTCTGACGGCTTTCTCAGCCGCCTTCAACGCCTCGTACACTGCGTATACGGCGTCTTTTAAAACTCCAGTGGGGGAGCCCAGCGTCCTGGTCATGTCAGAACAGTACGCCCCCTTCTTGGCGCCGATGTCCACCACCACCAAGTCGCCGTGTCTAATCCTCCTGTCACCGTACCTGTAGTGGGGGAAGGCTCCGTTGGGGCCGGAAGCCACGATGGGGTCGAAGGCGACGCCGTCCGCCCCGTCTTCAAGAAACCACTTATACACAAGGGCGGCCACGTCCCGCTCTCTGAGCCCCTCCAGCCTCATGTCGCTTAGCCTAGAGTAGGCGCCTTCTGTGATTTTCAAAGCCTCTTTTATTACCTGGAGCTCCTCCTCGTCTTTCACAGACCGGACTTCGAGCAGCTCCGCCGACACGTCAACGCCTATGTCTTTGTTATCTGAGGCCACTTTCTTCCCCTGTAGCTTCACCGCTTCTATAAGACTAGGCGCCACCACGAGCTCTTCGCCGGCTCTACGCGGCGGCACCTCGGCGGAGGCCAAGGCCACGACTTTGTCTACCTTTGCCACCGCCTTTGCCCTCGTGTAGTCAAGCCGAGATACGTACAGTGTGGAGTGCCCCGTGGATAAGTCCACAACCAGACCCAGGGCGTCTGGCATGCCGACTGAGTAGGCCAAGTTGGGAGGCCTCGTCAAGACTAAGTAGTCGTATCTGCCGGCGAATTTTTCCACTATCTTTCTCAAGCCCATGTGCTAGATGGGCCTCGTATATAAATAGCCTCAGCGCCTCATGACTGATAGGGGGACGGGGCGCTCGTACTTCCTGACCAGAGTGAAGAAGATTACGGAGACGGTGTCGTCTTCTCTCACCTTGCCGTAGATCTCTCTAAGCTCGTTGATAAGCGCCTCTTTAGAGCCGAACCCCTCGGCCTCTACTACCTCTTCTCCCAGCTTCTCTACTCTGGTGTAGTAGATGCGGGTGATGAAGGCCTCTCCGTATATCTTGTCGCAACATACGACGTATACGAGGGTAAACCTGGGCCTAACAACGCCGTATCTAACGGTGACTCTCTTCCTGCCGGACAGGACGTTTTCTAGGTACTTTTCCTTAAACCTCAGGTAGGGGCCCAGGTCCACCTGTCTCACAGGGTGTGGTTGCGCCTGGGTATAAAAATGGCGCTTGGTAACCTTTATATTTGGTGGCGATGCGCCTATTGTGTGCGAGGTGGAGGTTTCTGGAGACGAGGTGGCGTTTAAAGGCCCCGAGCTTGAGGTCACAATGGCGTATCTCTCTGTAAGAGAGGTGGCGGATAGGGTAGTGCTGGAGGAGGGGGGGCTTAGGGCCTCGCCGGCGTTGCCCGAGCTCGTCGCGTCCCTCAAGTCTCTCTGCGAATTGGACGTCTCGGCTCTTCTGCTCGACGTCAAAGAGTCGCTTCTCCACATGGGCTGGCTGGTGGAGGGGCAACGCGACGTGGTGAGGATTAGGAAGAGCAAGAGGCTTGGGGTCTCGGGCTTCGTCGCTGTGGAGTACGACAAGGTCGCTAGGAAGATGACTGTGGTCACCACGGAGAAGTGCGTGGCCGACCTCTTAGCCCAGCGCGGCTTCCAAGTGAGGGCTTCTAAGTATCTAGTGGAGGCAGAGGGCAGGGTGGCCACGATACCTGAGGCGTTGAGGCTTGAGGAGGAGCTGACATGCTAGGCGTCGTTCTGCTAGTAATCCAGGTGGCGGTGGTGTTGTTCGCCGCCTACACAGGGCGCCGGAGGTTGAAGAAGCTTATTAACAACGCCCAGAACAACACAGAGGTGGAGCCGGTGGAAGAGGACTTGCCGGACGTAGACAAGGCTATTTTAAAACTTCTTGCAGAGAGGCAGGGCGTTGTGTATCAAAGCGAGATAATTAAGGAGCTCGGCCTTCCAAAGAGCACTGTTCACAAGGCCTTGAGGCGCCTAAGCGAGGGGGGCTATGTGGAGATTCAAAAGAGGGGTAGGCTCAACGTGGTGATTTTGAAAAAGCCTACTTCAACGGCTTTAACAACTTGACCTCTCCGTATGCCCTTAAGACGTCTATTACAATTGGGATTGGGTCGTCCTCTAGGCTTTTGTACCCCGCCAGCTTGACCTCGCCCTCCACAATTCTGATAAACCCTCCCCCGCTCCTTATGGTGACCTCCTTGGGGCCGAATATTATCTTAAACTGCCGCCTCGCCTCGCCCAGCCTCTTCGCCACCTCTGCGGCAGTTGCCAACTGCTTGGGGGTAGGCTTGCCCCTGGGCTTTCTTTTCTTAAGCTCGCCCAGGTCTTCCTGCGAGAAGTCTCCCTTAACCACCCCCTTGACTTTGTCCACCAGCGCCAAGTCGCCTTCGTAGCCGAGTACTTCTATGTTCTCCCCATTTTTTACTCTGGACACAACTTCGCTGAGGGGGAGCTTCTCCACAGAGGCGCAAATCTACTTAAATAAATACGTTTAACATGCCGTGGACTCCGAATACTTGACGTGGCTAGTCAAGTGCCCGTCGTGCGGCAGAGATATGGAGGTGGTTAACCAGTTTCTACGGATTGACCAGCTGAGCGGTAGGCGTACTCTTGAGAGGACTATGGTGTGCAAGACGTGTACCATAAAAATTAGGGAGTACGTACAGCTATGAGCAGGGCGGCTCTGTACAAAAAATCTGAGGAGTTGAAGCAGAGGTACTCCCTATACGGCCTCTTCGCCACAGTCTTCTACCTAGTGGCCGTCTTGGTGGGAGGCGCCGCCTACGCCTCCAGCAACTTGCCGGTCTACCTCAGCCTCAACGCCGCGTATGCCAGCGGGTACGGCACATCTGTGTTTGTCCAAAGCCTTCTTGTACTACTCTCGTTTATCCTCCTCGCGGCGGGGGCCATACTCATGTTTTTATCAAGGGCCACTACAGCCAGGGGGGAGTTCACGTCGAGTAAAAGGCTGGTGTACTCAAGCATAGGGGTGACCGCCTTGGCCATTGTGTTCTCTGCCTCGGCCATATTCCCGCCGGCATCCCGCGTAATAAACGAGTTCTTCTACCTATACCTCGTGTTAATCACAGCGGCGCTTGGACTCGCCGCCTACTCTACGCTACTCTTAAAGACGGTGGTGCAGTACTACACGCCCAGGCGGAAGTAGCGAGAGGGGTCCTTAACGCCTTCGATAAGCGACAGGCTCAGCAACGCGTTAAGCAGGTTGTTAAGCGGCGCCTCCAGCCCTCTGCACTTAAAATGGGCGCAGAAGGCGGCCAAGGGGCGCCCAACGTCTACCTTGACCACATACGGCGTCTTTACCAGCCTAGGCACCACGTCGCTCTTCAACACGGCGGAAACCCACAGAGGAAACGCCTTTTCCGCCCTCTCCTTTTCTAAAAGCTTTACAAGCCCCATTAAGTTTTTTAAAAACACGACCCCGAGTTCCACCCTGTCGTACTTCTCTAAGAGCCTTGTCACGTGTTTACCTAAGTCTATATAGACGTCGAGGACAGGCTCTAGGCGCTTCATAAACATGACGCCTTCCACAGCCAAGTCACATTTCTCTCTGTCCGGGCAGAGGTTGCACCTATCTCCCAGCTGCCTCCTGGCACATGCCACACACGTCTCAGTGATTTTACACATGTCCAGGGCCGGGGCGGCGAAGCCGCATGACTTGCACATGGCGACGCCGCCTGCGACGTATAAGTTGCCCACGTCTTTTACCACTGTTGTTAATAAATCTATAAACCCCCCATCAATTGGCCCTATGAGCGTAGTTATTGTTGCAGAAGCCCAAACTCCCGACGAGCCCACCCGCGACATATACTTCGAAGTAAAGAAGAGGGGGCTTGGGGTGCGGTACGTCCCAGTCCAGCGCCTATCTGTGAGAATTTCCAACGGCAACGCGGTGGTGGAGACGAGGAGGGGCCCCCTAGACGCGTCTGTGGTAGTGGTGAGGGGGTTGGGGTATGTGGTAGACGCGAATACTTTGATGAGGCGCGTCTCTACGCTTAAAATACTTGAGAAAAGCGGCGTGGTGGCTATAAACCCCGTGGAGTCGTTGCTCACGTGTAGAAATAAGCTAGAGAGCATCTACCTTCTGGGGAAGGCGGGCATCCCCGTGCCGCCCACCGTAGTCACCGAGGACTTGTACACTGGATACGCGGTTGCTAAGGAGCTGGGGAAAGTCGTCTTAAAGCCCATCCAGGGGAGTAGGGGCTTCGGCGCAATGTTGTTCGAAGACGCGGAGGTGGCGTTTCAAGTCATGAGGACGCTCCTCCTCACCCGCAACCCCCTATACATACAGAAATACGTCGAGAAGCCTAACCGAGACATTAGGATAATTGTAGTAGATGGAAGACCCATCGGCTGCATGTACCGCATCTCCACAAGCTGGAAGACCAACATCGCACAAGGCGCCGTGGGAGTCCCCTGCAGACTCAACCCAGAGCTGGAGGAAATCGCCGTAAAGGCGACGGAGGTGTTGGGGCTTGTATACTCCGGCGTCGACATAGGCGAGGGCAAGGAGGGATACGTGGTGTTTGAAGTAAACGCCAGCCCAGACTGGAGAGGCTTTAAACAAGCCACCGGCGTAAACCCCGCCGTTGCGCTGGCAGACTACATAGAGAAAGTGGCGAGGAGATGACTAGGTGGCTTCTGAAATGTACCGTCTGCGGCGAGGAGAGGGAGTTCGAGGCAGGTTTTAACCTAGGGCTCTTCGGCGGGAGGCTGTACCTATACTGCAGGCGGTGTAAGACCAACCGCGAGCACTTAGTTCTGGGCTGTCTAGACGAGGAGCTGTGCCCCAGCGTGGGGGCCGACGTAATAGACTAACAAATAAGACGCAGTTGTATTACGCTACTTGTGACTAGGTGCGAGAGGGCGTTTATACTCCCCAGAGTGTTGAGGATTTTAGCCAGCTCCTCTGCCTCCCCCTCTTCTAACTTGTCCAGCAGCCTTTTAGCCTCGAGACGTTCTCTCTTCTTTTCCAGCTCCGCCTTTAGCTGTTGTAGAGACTGTCCCACTGACGCTATGCTTTTTTCCATGTCTATGCAGGCGGCTCTCAGCCTTTTTTCTCTTTCCTGCAACTTCTTGACCTGCTCGTTGTATACATCCATCCCAATGACGCCCTTTACCAAGGCCTCTTCCAGCCTGTGGTAGGATTTGTCCAGCTCCGACCTAGTCTTTTTCAAGTCTTCTATCATTTTGCTGACCTCCCGCACCTTTACTTCAAAAAATTTTGGGAGCGCCGACACGTCTAAGTCTACGTACTCCCGGGTGATCTTTACCTTGATGTTAGAAGTGTCTAAGTAGTAGCTCTGGCCGTTGCCGTCTTTAATTTCGATGGAGAGCAGCTTCTTTCTCTTCACGTCGAATTCCCCCTTCTCAGCCACTCCGATTAGCAACACCCCACCGATGTACACCGGCTTCCCCCTCACTGTGGGCAGCTTGGCATCCTTCTTCTCTTGTTTTGCCACGGCTGAGAATAGCCTCCAAAACACATAACTCGCTGTGGGTATATTAAAAGCCCATGAGTTAAGATATCTATGTATACTGACATTGCCCAGCTGGAAGATGCCGTGAGGAGTTGCACCAAGTGTCCTCTGCACAAGACGAGGAAAAACGCGGTGCCCGGAGAGGGTGCTGTCAGGCTGGGGGTGATGATAGTGGGAGAGGCCCCGGGTAGGGAGGAGGACGAGCAAGGAAGGCCCTTCGTCGGCGCGGCGGGGCGGCTTTTGACCAAGACGCTTGCTAACGTGGGCGTGTCCCGGGCCGACGTCTATATCACAAACGTGGTTAAGTGCAGGCCTCCTAACAACAGGCCTCCCACGAGCGACGAGGTGGAGGCTTGCCTACCCTACTTGGTGAATCAGATAATGCTCCTGAGGCCTAGACGCGTCGTGGCCCTCGGCCTAGTCAGCGCCAGGACTCTGCTCAGGCTAATCGGGAAGAGGGCTGGGAGCATGGCGGAGCTGAGGGGGAGGTGTTATGGGGGGAGGGTGGCTGGCGTAGAGCTTGAGGTCTGTGTCACCTACCACCCCGCGGCCGTCTTGCGTAATCCAAAGCTCGGCGACACGTTTTCAAGAGACCTCGCCGTCTTCTTCAAGGGAGGGCTTGAGCAATACTTTATATAGATGTTTTTGGATTCGTGGACTTTCGCTGTATAAGGCGCGGTTGCACTGCGGAGGACCACTTAAGAGAGTTTGAGTACTGTTCAAACGCGTACGGGGTTCCGAAGGTTAGGAGGGCCGTGGCGGATTTGACCGTTGAACAAATGGCCTTGTTGCAGAAGATAAGGCTGAATTGGGTCAATACTAAGAACCCCATCTACATGTTTCTCTCTGGGAGCGTGGTGCTGGACTGTCTGTGGGAGGAAGGCTTGTGCCGCCACTTAGAGGCCTTGGCGAACCTCGGCGTCGTGGAGAGGTGGGGCACCGCGTACTACCTTCCACACACGTTGTTGTCCGACGATATTGTAGAAAACCTCCCGCTCCCCGAGGTCTCTGAGGAGGAGTACGAGGTGAAGAAGCACTACATAGTCAGCGTGAGGGGGATAGGCGGCGAGGCCGACGTGGTGGAGGCAGTGGCTAAGTTTATAGAAAAGGCCTCCGTGCTGTTCGGCAAACGGGTGTCTAGGGTGATAAAGGGAGTGCCCTACGTCCCACAGCTGGCTAACAAGTACACTGACAAAATTGACATATTGGTAAAGGCCGAGGATAACTCCCTCACAGGCTTTGGATACGTCGACGTGTCTAAGACTTACCACCTCGGCTTCTCCATGGCCAAGAGCTTTTTGTTATACGGGCTCGACAGGGTGGTCGTCCTGCACCCCTACGTAGACCACAGCTTTCATAAAGACGTGGGGAATAGGATTAAAAATAGGTGGGACATCTCGGAGGTGGGCTACGCCACTGTGAACGTGATGGAGGAGGAGATGTACTTCTACAAACTTCCCAGGGCTAATAGGTATCTACGCATGAGCGTCTCTGCGCAGAGGTACTCTCGCATCATTAGGCAGTACGTAGAGTCTTTATGAGGACGTTTGAAAAAACCTACGCCTTGTTGTTCGGCAGATCTGCGAAAAAGATCAGCGCAGCCGCCACCCTGGCCCTTGTCGTCTTCGCCTTGTTAAACGCATGGCGCTACCCCCCGGCCCCCTTGTGGTACGCGGCGTTCGGCGCCGTGGCGTTTGCGTTGATGTTCGCCGTGGACCGGACCTTGGTCAACCCGAGGAGGTCTTACTACGTGGCTGTCGTGTCGACTCTACTCGTGGCGTTTTTTGACTTTTTATTCGGCAAGCCGCCGCTCTCGTTCGCCCTCGTGGGAGCCGCCACAGTGGCTGTGGTGGCCCAGTCGCTTAAGTGTAGAAGTTTTCTGTTTGTGCTTCCCTTCGCCGCAGTCTCTGTTTTATACTACGCGGCGGGGCTAACCGTCTTGTCTGTGGTCTCCTTACTCTACGCCGCCGTAGTTTACGGCCTTAGGCCTCTTATAAGGAGGATGGCGGATGGGCTAGATGCTATGTGTATGTTCTCCAGTTTTCTCTACGCGACTTTTTCAGAAGACGACGTAATTGAAGACGCCTTTAGACAACTGGCCAAGGTGGAAAAAGTGCCGCTTCACCTCTACCGCGTAGGCGACTCGGTGGTGGTAGTGTCCGACTTCCACCCGGGGCCTTTCCGACACATTGGAGGCGGCATGTTGGTAGACGTCTTGACACGGGAGGTGGAGAGGCTCGGCTACCGTTTAGTGTTTCTCCACGGGGTCGGGAGCCACGAGAGAGACCCAGTTACTAAACAGACTCTTAATAGGATCGTAGACGCCGTTAAACAAGCCTTGGAGTATAGTAAGAACGGAGAGCCTCCCAGAGGCATTATGCCGCGCCAGGTGGTAGTAGGCGACGTCAAGGTCACCGGGCTCAGCTTGGGGGCCCCGCCCTACCTCGCCGTAGTGGGCAGAGTGGCGTCTGCCTCAGACGACATCCCCCTGTGGGTTGCAGATAGGGTGGACCCGGGCCTCTTCCTACTGGTGGATGCGCAGAATAAGTTCGACGGCGAGGTGAGGTGGCGCGATGAAGACGTCGTAAGCCTCGCCGAAGTTCTAAAACAGCTTCACGAGTCGGCCGTCTGCAAAAGCTTCCAGGTGGGCATTGGCAAGGCGGATGCCTCACGCCTTGACCCTCTGGGGCTTGAAATCGGCCCTGGAGGAGTTTCCGCCATAGTATCTGTATGTGACGGCGTGAGGAGCCTCCTTGTGGTGTTCGACGGAAACAACTTACACGCGGGGTTGTACAGGGCAATTGTAGAGGAGTACACAAAGAGGGGCTACGCGGTGGTGGAGGTCGCAACTACCGACACCCACAGGGCCACAGGCGTCGGCCTTGGCAGAGGCTATAGGATCGTGGGAGAGAGGCTTGACCACGGGGCTGTGTTAGGCCTGGTAGACGCTGCCGTGAGAGACGCAGAACGGAGGCTGGGCCCCCACGGCGTGTCTTACCTACGGGTTGTGGTAGAGGCGGAGGTGTTGGGGGCGAAGGGGTTTAGAAAGATTCAGCACGCAGTTAGGATGTACAAAAGAGTGGGGCTTCTGGTGGCCTCTGTCATATTTCTCCTCCCCATTGTGCTAACTGCGCTTTTGACATAAGGCTTATATACAGATACGGAATTAGGCTTATGTCTCATGAAACTCCCACCTCCGAGGCAGTACTGGAGTACCTTGAGTCGATGATGGAACGCCTAGAGCAGTGGGTAAGAGAACAGGAGAGGCAGATAAAAGAGCTGGAGGCCCACGGAGAGGCTATGAAAGTGGCCGATAGACTCGCCTTGTTGTACTCGGCGCAGGCCATGTTGAGCTACATAGCCCGCGTGTTGAAAGACTTCGAGTCTTGGCTCAGCAACCCCGTTGTCACCTCGGTGATGCCTGAGGAGATGCTAAGACGGCTGGAAAGCATGCTCAGAGAAGTGGCTATTAAGTTTATACAGGTAGATGTTGAACACACTTCGGAGTACAGAGACTTGTTGTCGAAATTTGCACGTGAGGGGAAGGTCCCGTCGATCTTAATGCTGTATGTACAGCAGAAGCCCCAGCCGCCTACTAGAAGACGCGGAGGCGAAGAAGGCGGGACGCCTAGGTTTTTCTAGGTTTGTAGACGTCGAGGCGTACTTTATACACCCCAGGGGCGTAATCTCTTACAATTCTCCTCCCAACTATTTGGCAGCTCGGACAAGACGACGACACCACCTCCTCAGCTTCTCTAAACGGCGCCTCTTCCCTGCCGAGGTGGTAGAAGTGTATGTACCCCTCCGTGAGACACTCTAACGCAAGTGGGAAGTACTTGTATGCGCCTAGGGGGAGGGTCAGCAGGACGCGGTCGAACTTCTGTCTTAGCAGTGGCGCCACGTCGGCCACGTCACCGTGTACTGCGACGGCGTTGCGTATTTTATTTATCTTAAAGTTCTCCACCATGTACCTAAACCCCCATGGGTTTAGCTCAACCGCTACTATGAGTCTCGGCTTTGCAAATTTTGCAATAGCCACGGCGTAGGGGCCAACTCCGGCAAATAAGTACAGCACCCTTTCGCCTTCTTTCACCTGTCTAGCCACCTCGAGTCTGTCTGTCTGGTCGCGTGGAGAGAAGTAGACCTTGGTAGGGTCCACCTTTATGCTGTACCCGTGTTCTCTGTGTATCACCTCGGTGGGCCCCTCTACCAAGACCTCGAATTGGTATAGTCTAAACTCCCCGGTGCGCCCCCCGGTTTTCCTCAACACCGCCTTTACGTGTCTGTTTAACTGAACCACCGCCTTTGCTACGGCGTATTTATAGTCTTCCAGCTCGGGGGGGATTTCTAATATCGCCACGGCCCCGCTTCGGGAACCTATTATGTCGAAAGAGGTCGGTATCTTGTCCACTAGGTGGGGGGGCACTTGGTCTCGTAGAACTTTCTTCAACGCCACGTTGTAGAAGACGGCTGTTAAAATATCTCGGCCCCTGACCCAGTCGTCACGTCTCTGCTTGGTAAGTTTTCGTCATTAAAAATATATACCCCAGCCCCTATATAAACGTGTCTTCGAAGAAGAAGAAGGCCGAGGCCGAGGCGGCGCAAGTCCAGGCCGCCGTAGAGGCCAGCCCAGACCTCGACGTAGAGGAATTGGAGGGGATTGGCAGAGTCACCGGGGCGAAGTTGAAAGAAAAGGGGTATTACACTGTGAGAGACGTGGCCTACGCCTCTGTGAAGGAACTGGCGGAGATTATTGGGAACGAGGAGAGGGCGCAGCAGATTATAGACACCGCCAGGAAGATGCTGGGCTTACACTCCTTTATCTCAGCCCTGGAGGTGTATGAAAAGAGGAAGAAGATAAGGCGCATATCCACGGGGGTCAGGGCCCTGGACGAGCTGTTGGGAGGGGGCATCGAGACGCGTGCAGTTACTGAAATCGTCGGCGAGTTCGGCTCCGGCAAGACGCAGCTGTGCCACCAGCTTGCTGTGATGGTGCAACTGCCGGAGGACAGGGGCGGGCTCGGCGCCAAGGCCATTTACATAGACACTGAAAACACCTTTAGGCCTGAGCGTATTATGCAGATCGCAAAGGCGAGGGGCCTGGACCCAGACCAGGCTCTTCACAACATATTCTACGCCAGGGCCTACAGCTCAGACCACCAGATGATACTAGTCGAGCAGGCCAAGTCGATAATTAAACAACACAACGTCGCTCTTTTCGTAGTGGACTCTGTGATAGCCCACTTCCGCTCGGAGTTCCCCGGCCGAGAGAACTTGGCCGAGAGACAGCAGAAGTTGAATAAACACGTTGCCGACTTGTTGAGGCTGGCGGATGCGTACGACGTGGCTGTGGTTATAACAAACCAGGTGATGGCGCAGCCCGACGTATTCTTCGGCAACCCGCTGAGGCCGGCCGGCGGCAACATACTTGCACACGGCGCCACCTATAGGCTGTGGCTTAGGAAGTCTAAAGAGAATATTAGGATAGCCAAGATATTCGATTCGCCGTACCACCCAGAGGGCGAGGTGTCGTTTAGAATTACAGAGGAGGGCCTAGTGGACTAGCGAGAAGAGGAGCCAGTTGTACAAAGACAGAAACTTAAAGTTAGAGAGGGCAAACTCCCAAAACCTCCTATACACGTCGTAAGCCGGGTGCGTCGAGTATTTGTTAAGTATCTGAAGCGCCGGGCCCATGTGCCCCGCGAGGGCCAGGCTTATGGAGATGTCTACGGCTAAGGTGCGGACAATTGTGTAGGTTAGTGTTTCTCCTTCTACGACCTCCGGGCTGTTTTTCTCTACCACGAGGTCCGGCCGTACTCTCGCCACGAGGAAGTCGGCGACTCGCATCAACATGGCTACTGAGAGCTCGTACGCCAGCTCGTCTGGCCTAAGCTCTGGGGGGATTGACCACGTTTCTAACAGCTGGGGGTCTGTCAACGCGTGGGCCACGGCCACTTCTCTCAAAACTCTGTAGGGGTCGACTGGCAGAGACACATGTAGCACATACACGTCGCCTGTCTCTAGCCTGTTCGACTCGGCGCCAATTATTACTACATCTATGGGCGGGGGGCCCAAGGAGTGTAGTAGCTCAAGTAGCCTCTTCCTAGACTCCTCGTCTATTTCTTTCAACTCAACTATGTCCATCGGACTTCTCTAGTGAAGAAACTATAAAAATGGAAAACCGTGTTGATATTATGCCTTCATTTGACGTGGTTTTGACCACGGACAGGTCTATGATGTCTAACTACCACAAGAAGGAGTTCCTCGGCTTTGGAACCACGGGCCCTGTTTTTGTAGAACTGCCTTTTGGACTCTCTGAAAGATTTCACTCCTTCTTATTTGCGCCGAAGATGAAAGTGGACAAGTGGGGTAGGCCGTTGGAGGCGCCTTACGGCATGAGAAAGATAGAGGCTAAGCTAATCGACGCGGGGATAAACGCCGCGGTGGTAGACCCAGACCACGTCCACAAGTATCTGCCAAAGGCCAAGGTGTTGATGCTAAGCCACCACGACTACATTGGGCTCAACCCGCCTAGCAGTACGTGGGGGGTTATCGTAGGCAAGGAGCCCATGAACGCCATGTTTTTCAAGAGGTTCATGGAGAGGCTGGCGCCGCATATTGCAAAGGCGAAGGCTGAAAACGGGCTGAGGGTAATCGTCGGGGGCCCCGCGGCGTGGCAGTGGCTGTACTTCCCAGAGCTTGTGGAGAGGTGGGGGATTGACGTAATTTTCGACGGAGAGGGAGAGAGGCTGATAGTGGATTTAGTTAAAAACGCCATCGAGGGGAGGCCGCTTCCTAGGTATGTCTACGTTGGGGTATCCGAGGCGCCGGCTGTGGAGGAGATCTCTACTATCAAGTACCCCAGTATAAACGGCCTAGTGGAGATCGGCAGGGGGTGCCCAAGGGGCTGCGCCTTCTGCTCAGTGACTTTGAGAGCTATGAGGTGGTACCCTCTTGAGAAGATAGAAGAGGAGTTGAAAGTTAACGCTAGAGCCGGCGTCGTAGACGGCATTCTGCACTCAGACGAGGTGCCTCTCTACGGGTCAAATACGGTGGAGCCAAACCCAGACAAGCTAATTGCCCTACACAGGCTTGCAAAGCGTTATTATAGGAAGGTTGGGTGGAGCCACACCACCCTCGTGGCTATTTACCACGGCGAAAGGAAGATGGGGAAGTTGTTTACAAAACTCTCCGAGATAATCCTCGACGAACACCAAGACTGGTGGGGGGCTCAGATCGGGCTTGAGACCGGCTCTATAAGACTGGCGAGGAGGATCATGCCCGGGAAGGCCGCTCCTTACAAAATTGAACAGTGGCACGAAATAGTAGTGGAAGCCGCGGCGATTATGCACGAGATTAGGCTTATCCCAGCCATTACTATCATAGTAGGCCTCCCAGACGAGCAGCCAGACGACGTGGTGGAGACGATAGAACTCATCGAGAGGCTACGGCCCTATAGGAGCCTCATTGTGCCGCTCTTCTACGTCCCCATGAGCCACGTCCGCTCTGATAAAGTGGGTTGGATAGACAAGCTGAACCTCTACCCAGAACACGTCGACTTGTTAAAAACAGTGGCGAGGCACTCCATCTACTGGGCTAAGGATATTGTAAACAGGTACTACCTCAAGGGTGTACACTACGCGCCTATTAAGCTTTTAATCAACTACTTCATATCCTATGTAGAGAAGAGGCTCAGCAGGATAGAGGAGGACGTGGAGAGGTATAAAGAGGTGTTGAGACAGGCTAGGTCTTCTGCGCGGAGGGAGGTGCTAACCTTCGCCAGCTAGTCTCTTTTTTACCTGTTCTCTCACGTCTACTTTCGTGCCGGCGTCTGACATGCCCAGCACTCTGGCAAGTAGACACGCCAAGCCGCACTTTACACAACAGCGGAGTTCGACTTCTTCGTCGCATTCCACCTCTCCTTTGGCGCAGATGAGCTCTCCTAGGTAAGCCCACGCTTCTGCTAGTAGGGCCGCTCTGGGGGTTTTTTTAGAGAAGGCCAACTCGTTGGCTATGCCGTACAGGTCTGTGACATATATCACGGAGTTAACCTCAAGTTTAGAGGCAAGCGACGACAGACAGGGCACGTTGCGGGGCTCTATTTTGTTGCCGCATAGTTCTAGGATTTTTCTAAACTCCTCCAACGCCTTCTCGTCGGCCTCGACGTAGGCCACTAGGCCCTTTTTCCAATCCACCAGCGAGACTCCTCTGCGCATGGAGTGGTTGAGTTTTATAAATAAGTTTGTTCAGACTGCCATGGCCGCCGAGCTGTGCCTATCCTGTACAGACAGGGGATACGCGGTGCCTGTAGTGGCGGTGACGTGTACAATTTGTAAAAAACAAGTGAGCTGGCGCGAGGCGGTGCGGCACTACGTCGAACACGGCAAGAAGAGCGGGACAGACGTCGTTTGTCCTATTTGTAACTCAAAGGTGAAGAGCCGCGAGTATAGACACCACGTGAGGAGGCACTTTGTAAAAAGGCAAGATCGTTCCTATATATGTGGCATATGTGGCCGAGGCTTTATTTCTGTTAAGTCGCTTATCGTGCACATAATGAAAACACACGAATGAGTTTTTTAGAGACCTTATTCCTCTTAATCTGGCCCCCATACGTGGCCAACGGCTCCGCGGTGCTGGCCGGTAGGCTTAGGTGGAGGCACCCCATTGACTTGGGCAGAAAGTTCGTCGACGGGCGTAGGTTATTTGGCGATGGGAAGACGTTCGAAGGGGCGGCCATCGGCATCGCCGCGGGGACGTTTTTGGGATATCTCCCCAACTTACTATACCACTACCTCACCCTTCCGGACGCCTTTGTCCTGGCAACGTCGGCGGTGTTGGGAGACCTCATTGGAGCGTTTATAAAAAGACGGCTGTGCATGCCGAGGGGCTACCCGGCATTTCCGCTAGACCAGCTAGATTTCTTACTCACGGCGCTTCTCGTGCTCAGCCTCTACCGCGAGTTGCCTCTTGGGGTGGTGTTATCCGCTGTGGTGGTCACGCCGATTATTCACAGGGGGACTAACTACGTGGCGTATCTGCTAGGCCTTAAGAAAGAGCCTTGGTGATTTATATACTAGGCTAATTTTTCTGCCATGTACATCGTCCTGGGGGATAGGTATACTGTGAGTTTGTTCAAGCTTTTGGGCTTTGAGGGGAGGTATGTCGACAAGCCAGAGGAGGCGCTGGAGTTTATACAAAAGAATTTTGATAATTTTGACGTCATTTTCTTAACGTCGAAAATCGCCAAGGCTATTAGAAAAGACCTCGACGCGTTGCGCATGGCTAACCCCCGTAAGTTGCTGGTGGAGATCCCCAGCGTCGAGGAGG
>JAVZUI010000042.1:0-16018 GCA_038879095.1 Pyrobaculum sp.
AACCATGACCTACAAATGCGCCATCTGCGGAAAGGAAAACACCCCCCTCCTAGAGGCGTACGTAAAAGACGTGGGCTCCGTCCTAATATGCCCAGAGTGTTGGTCAAAGCTAATGGCCGAGAACAAGATCTTAGTAGGGGCCTCAGGCGGCTGCGCCTGCGGCTAAACCCCTACAACAAGGCCAAAACTTTTTAAACCGACACATTAAATAACGTTGGCGGGGGTGCCCGAGCCAGGTCAAAGGGGCAGGGTTGATGAGGTATACCCTCAGCCAAGAGGTCCCTGTGGCGTAGGCCTGCGTGGGTTCAAATCCCACCCCCCGCACCACGCCGCGCCTTCACTGACGATTCTGGCCCGTTGTGATGTAAGGCCGACACTTCCGTCGCCGCGTTTTTAACCCGCAGGCGGAGCTTACGTTGGCCTCCCGGCGTTTCCACTAGGCCTTTAAGTCCTTGACCACGTCCCCCAACGCACGCGGCGATGTTTAAAGCGCCGTGCGCCTCTTCTATACGCCCTCTGGTGGTGTCTCTCACACGCGCCGTTCTTCTCCCGGCGGCCTCTACCGACAAGCACGCCTCTTCGTAGAATGAGGAGACATAGCATGACGATTTTACTCCCGGCGTCTCCACCGTATAAACTCCCAGCGCCTCGACGCCTTCTGCGGCCTCTGTCCTGAGCCTCTCAACGGCGGCGCGTTTACGCGACCTGTTTTCAATATGTAGCAGAGGGCTTCGACGCGTGGGTCGGCCGGCTTGCTGTCTGCCGGGGCCCATCGTCCTTTCACACAGCGCAACGAAGAATGGCGTTGTTTTCTTGCCGTATTCCCTCTTTTGCTTAGTCGTAGCGGCGAAGAATGGCGGACGGCTTAGCAACACGCCGACGTAGATGAAAGTAAAGCGTTGTGGAAAAGGGGCTTGGCGGACAACAAAAAACTAAGAAAAAACTTAAAAACCCAAAAGTTCTAAACAAACGAGCAGTCGAAATCAAAAGATAGTTGAAACTCCACCATGCCACTAGCAGTCCTTATGGCGCCTGGGAGGGAGTTCACGTCGAAATCAAAAGATAGTTGAAACGGATCTTTCTGAGTGTGCGGCCCGCTACCGATCTTAGCACCTATGTCGAAATCAAAAGATAGTTGAAACTGTAGTTGGAGGACGTGATGTGAGGGAGCAACTCTTTTGCTATCGTCGAAATCAAAAGATAGTTGAAACATTAAAATAGGTGAGTACCGCCTACCCAACACGCTTGTTTTTATGTCGAAATCAAAAGATAGTTGAAACGTAGATGGAGGACTCGGCGTCTACTATGGACTGGATGTACTCCACGGTCGAAATCAAAAGATAGTTGAAACCTCCAGCCTCCTCCTGTTCAGCATGACCACGTGCCCCCTCGGGTTGTCGAAATCAAAAGATAGTTGAAACCAAGCTTTGCCATATTGTGATATGGAAAATGTCTATGATTCTGACTAATTGAACAGTCAAGTCTGAGTCTCTGTGGCTAAACGCTGATGGCCTATGTCTATTCTAGCCAGCCTCTCCTTTTCTGAATTAACCTCATCGTGTGTGGCCACGTGTGTTGTATGTAGGCGAGGGCTTGTTCCACCGCGTCTTCTAACTCCCACGTCCTGACCTTCCACTTGGGCGAGTCTTTGCAGCGCTTGGCCACGTATTTTGCCATCAGCAGGGCCTTCACCACGGCTGCAACTACCTTCCTCACGTCTACGGGCCTTGGGACGAGGCGTCTAATCCTAACGGCCACTGACAACAAGTCGTTTAAGTTGCCGAGGAAGTGGGTGTCTGACGACCTCCAACCCGTCTTAAGGTAAAGCCGGCTGCCCAGAAGCCAGAGGTAGCCCCTCAGCCCGCCCAACTTGACGCGTCCGACGTAGAGATACACGTCTACGCAAAGACTGCGGTTAAAAAAGACGTCGTTATATACAGGTAAAGAGGAGTGGGACTTCAATTCGGCCAAGCCGACGTCACGACACTTAGCCGATTGGCAGATGCGACACGCTTTACAAATACATATCAAAAACTTTTTAAGGGGGCGCCGAGGCGCGTCGTCTTTACGTAGTGCTGTGCTGTTGGTAACTGCAGTTCTTGCCTTCGGCTTCTTTTAGGCGGCTACGGGGCCGGGGGAGTGGCTGAGAGGCGCGGTTTTGAAATGGCCGTGGGGGGCGCCCCTTGAGAACTCCGAAAAAAGTTATGTTTTCTTTTTTCTCACGGCGACTGCAACCCCTAGCGCGCTCAGCGATATGAGCGCCACCGTCCACGCGCCTATTTTCCTAAGCTCCTGCCGCGTGTCAGAGATTAGCGGGACCACGAACTGGGGTGGGGCTGGGCCTTCTGTGTAGAAGATGAAGACTCTTGCCAGCTTGGTCTGCGCGAGGTACTTCTTTACCTCCTCTAGCTGGCGCGGGGTGGGGGCTCTGCCGGCGTGGAAGAATAGATGAAAGTCGCTGTCGTTAAGCGGCGGGGTCCAAACGTCTCCGCCGAATCCGAAGAACGCCCTCCCCCAGTGGGGGACGTCTATGCTAGTGACGTTTTCTATTATGTATTCCATGGTGTCGTTGCAACGGCTCCAGAACTTCATGACGGGGTAGTTCACCACTACCACCGACATGTTGTACGTCTTTGAGAAGTCCGCCGCTGTCCGCATCACTGCGGCTTTTACCTCTTCGTCGGGTATGTGTACCATGGCGATTAGGAGGCCTGTGCTTACTCTGTCTTCTGGGAGGCGGGCGTCTGCCCGAGGCGGGTAGACGCGGTATACCAAGGCCCTGCTTTTCTCTAGCTGTGCCTTTAGCTCGGCGGCTAGTTGCTCTAGGTATTCGTCGGCTAGTCTGCCGGTGAGGTTTTGGTGTTGGTACCACCTCCACCACCTCTCCAGCGGGTCTTCGACTTTGTCCCAGTTTTCTCCGTACCTCTTTTTCATCTCCTCTGCCGCCTTCAGCGCCGCGTTTCTCGCCGCCGTGACGTTGGGGTCGACCACGTATATGCCGTGTAGGCCGTAGGGGTGGTACTTGGCCGGCATTATGTAAACGTTGCCGCACTGCGTCTCTACCTCTACGACGTCTCTGGCGGCGTCTAGGTACAAAACACCCGCCAGCGCCAGCGCAGACAGCGCTAGGAGGATCAGCAACGCCCCCGCCGCGGTGGGCTCTGCCTCGGCCGCCACCTCCTTTTAGTGGCTTTATGGTTTTTATATCTGCTGGTGGTGGTCTTTTGTGGCTAAGCCTTGGAGGGATCCTGACAAGTATTTCGAGGGGAGGTTGCTTGAGGGTACGAGGCTGAGCTTGCGTTGAAGTTTTTGGAGGCTGGTTTGTATAGAAACGCGGCTGGAAAGGCTTTTCAGTCATTTAAGGCTCTGCTCGCCGCATTGGCGGTGAGGCATAGGGACCTCCTGGCTGGGAGGTTTCCCGGCGTTAAGAGGGCGAGGGGCGGGAGGGGGCTGGCGCTTGTGGATTGGATCATCGCCGTCATGCCCACTGGTATGATCTTGGAGGTTGCCAGGGACTTGTCGGCCGTGGAGGGGGAAGGCCTTGTGCACTACGCCAACGTTGCGCTTAACCTTCATGAGTTTCAGTACAACGGGCTGGACGAGTCCGGCGTGTTTAGCCGCTACTCTAGGCTGGAGTCCGCCGCGGAGGACGTCAAGTCGCTGGCCTCGTACGTCTTGGGGCGGGTGGGTGGGGGAAAAGTTTAATAACTGCACGGTTTTGCGTTGCCATGGTTAAGAGGACGCATGGCTATCGTTATAAGAGTAGGAAGTTGTTGAGCAAGTCTCCGAGGGAGAGGGGGATGCGGGGCTTGTCGCGTCTTCTGTACGAGTACAAGCCGGGGGATAGGGTTGTGATCGACATCGACCCGACGTACATCACGACGGCGCCTCACAGGCGCTACCAGGGGAAGGTGGGGGTGGTGGTGGGGACCAGGGGCCGGGCGTATGTAATCGAGACTTATCTGGGGGATAAGAAGAAGGTCGTCATCACTACGGCGGAGCACCTGAGGCCTTTTCAGGGGGGTAGCTGAGCGTCTTCTCCGCCTGTGTAGTGTATCTGGATTTGGTAGTACAGCCTGTCTAGCCCCTCCCCCGTCTTGGCTGAGACGAATATGGGCTCTACGTAGCCTCCCATGTTGGCCACCGACCTGAGTATTTCTTTTTCGTAGTTTGGCAGGTCTATCGACTCTAGGAGCGTGTCTGGGTCTTCTGCCCAGTTTTGTATATTTGTCAAGGCCTCTTCGGTGAGGAGGTCTGCCTTGTTTACCACGAGGACTTGGGGTTTTTTGAAGCGTATTCTAGACGAAAGCGCTAGCAGCATGGTGGTGGCGAAGCCGTCGATGGTCTGTACGTACACCGCGTCTGCAACGTAGACGACAAGGGAGTGGACGTCTGACAGCTTTTGTATTAGGTAGGCGCCGCTTTGCCTAAAGGCGAAGAGCTCCATCTGGCCTGGGGTGTCTATCAAGTAGATGGGGGCGCCTACCACCTCCATTTCTTCTCTTATCCTCTCGGCCTCTGTGACGGCCATGTCTACGGCCGCGATTATGGAGGCGTTGGGGCCTAGTTTGTACTGCTTCATTATCTTCCTGGCGCTTATCCTATCCCTAATGTCTATGTCGGGGGTGTAGGGGAGGTACTCCGCCGCCGGGTCTAGGTTGACCACCCCCACGTCGAACCCCTGGTCGTCTAGCCAGTTGTACAACGCCGATACTAACGTGGACTTTCCGGAGCCCGCCGTCCCGATGAAGAATACGGTGTACATCAACCCCTGGCCTTTTTCAACTCTTCGCAGACTTTTCTGGCCAACGCCGTTATCTTCTCCCTAGTCTCCACGACGACGTATCCGCGTAGCCTCTCGTCGTACCACAGCGGGGGGTACTTCTTGTCTGGCACTACCTCGTACTTATACCCGAGCCTCTCCAGGGCCTTGGCCACCTCCTGTAGGGTGGGCTTTTCCACCGCCAGGTGCCGGGGGACGACCCTCCCCTTTGACCTGGGGACGTCTGCTATGTATACAAGCCAGAGGATCCTCCCGCCCTTTTTCTTCATTCTATGAGTATTGCGTTTACGACCCCGTCCTGGCCGGGCCTGGAGGTGACCACTGCCTTGCCCACCTCCGTCTGTATTACCGCGCCTTTTACAATGAGGTTGCGCCTCGCGTAGTCTGGGTTCGCGGGGGTGGAGACCACCGAGTTTATCTTAGCCTTTACGTGCCTCTTCTCCTTTGGTATGTACACGTTGGCGTACTTCACCTCTCTTATCCGCACCTTTACGTTTCCTCCTCTTACTCTCTCGACAAATCTTACGTCGTTTTCTCCCAGCTTGGGGATCTGGGGGGGCCCTCCTCCCAGCGCCTTTTTCTTAGTTTTTCTTACTCTCCTCTTCTTGCCGCCGGTGGGTTTGGTTAGGTCCCCTCCTTTGTAAAATGCGCCTAGTTTCACAGCACTAGGATTCACGGGGGTATTTAAATCATCTACGTGTGGTATTATCTACATATTGGCGGGGCAACTCTTAATAATCGGGGCTTGTATATGCTTAATGAAACGTATTGGAACTGCTCTTCATTACTCACGTATGGGCAACCTCGTGGCGAGGCTCCACGAGGTGCCCCCCCTCTACGTAAATGTATACACCTACACGATGAAGAAGGTGGGCGTCTTATACGACGTGATTGGAAATGTAAAAAGCCCCTACGGCCTAATTAAGCCCGCCTCCCGCGACGAGCAAATAATAGGACAGGCGCTGTATGTAAAAATTCAGGACTTGGAAAAGAGGCGGAGGAGATGACGCGCCGGCTGATATTTGAACTAGACCAGTACATATGCCCTGTCTGCGGCCCGGTGAGAGACGTCGCGGTGGACTACGAACGTGGGCAGGTAATCTGTAGAAGTTGCGGCACGGTTATAAAAGACGGCATAGCGGACTTAGGCCCCGAGTGGAGGAAGCCGGAGTCTTCTAGGGCGTACGCCGGCCCCATAGGCACTTCTATCGGCGACGTGGAGCACGGAAATGTGAAGATTTCCGACAAGCTCAAGGCCCTAACTCTTAGGAAGTTCTCCCGGCCCGTCTCTACGCCGACAGAGCGCGTGGAGATGGACATCAGAGAGTTTTTAGACTCTGCTAAGGAGAAGTTAAACATCCCTAAGGCGGCGGTGGAGGAGGCGGTCATGTTGTATAAACGGCTTTACGACGCCGGGTACAGGGCGCCTAGGCAGGAGGGCTTTGCGGCGGTGCTTTACTACGTGTTGAAAAAACACGGCGTCGCGGCCGTCACAACGAAGACTCTCACCGAGAAGCTCGGCCTAGACCGCTCCGGAGTGGTCTCGGCGTATATGGAGCTTATGAAAATTGCGTCGGAGAGGCTGGGGTTAAAGCCTCCGAGGACGGACCCCAAGATCTACATACCTAAGATCGTCTCCGCCCTAGGGATTGGGGACGAGAAGTCGGCGGAGGTGCAACGCATAGCGGTGGACTTGTTGCGCTACATCACCTCGTCTCCTAGGATTAGAAACGGCAGGAAGCCGCAGGTCTTGGCGGCGGCCGCCGTGTACTACGCGTGTTACATAGCGGGGGTGGAGGTGACTCAGAAAGAGCTGGCCAAGGCCGCCGACTCTACAGAAGGCCCCGTGAGGGAGCTTTTAAAAGAGCTCTCCGAGGTGCTCTACGTGGAGCTGACTGTGTAAAGTTTTAAAATAGTGGTGTAGGCCGTAGCGTGGCTACACAAGAATTTTCTGAGGACTCCGACGTACTTACAGAGGTGGAGGTGCAGATTTTACAAGGCCTTGAGCGCCTCGGCGGTAGCTACCAGCAGAGGAATCTGTGGAAGTACATCGGCATAGACAGCAAAACTGGGCTCCCCATCTTGGCTAGGCTGGAGAAGAGGGGGCTTATCGTGAGGGAGAGGGTGGGGGGGAACAAGAGGGGTGTGTATACAATCAGGCTCACCGAGAAGGCGTATAAACTTCTGAGTAAGATTAGGGAGGAGACCGTAGAGACTTTTAAAATCGACTTCGACTCCCTCGGAGAGGAGCTGCGCCTGTTGCTTTCCGTCCCCTGTACCTACTGTCCTTACTCCGATAGGTGCGGCGTCAGCTTCATCTCCCCGCAGAGCTGCGAGCTTTTGGCGAGGTGGTCCAGGGGGCTGGGGCCATGAGCTACGTGAGGTCGTTTGTCGCTGTAGACGTGGAAGACGCCGAGGTGGTGAGGCGCGTGGAGGAGGTGCAGAGGGAGGTGTTGAGGCTGGGCGTCGACGTTAAGCTGGTGGAGAGGGAGAACCTCCACCTTACTCTTAGGTTCCTCGGGGAGATTCCGCAGAGCCGGGTTAACGACGTGATTAAGGCGCTGTCCGCTTTAAAATTTGGAAGGTTTAAAATTAAGCTGTACGAGTTGGGCGTCTTTCCTGACTTGTCTAGGCCGCGTGTCTTGTGGGTCGGCATCTCAGAAGGCGCGGAGGAGTTGGTAAGAGTGGCCAAGGCTGTTAGAGAGGCTGTGGATAAATATGCAGAACATCAAGAGGATAGGGAGTTTACGCCTCACTTAACTATTGGGAGGATTAAGTCGGGGCGTGGGGTGGAGCGTCTTAGAGAGCTGGTTATGCGCTACAGGGGGGTGGAGTTCGGCGTTGTGGAGGTGGACAAGATTAAGTTAAAAAAGTCGGTGCTTACGCCGCGTGGACCTATTTATAGTGACCTCTTTGTGTTACCTCTTACGTGAGTCTCGAGGAGGTACTGGCAGAGGCTTATAAGTTGGTGACTCCGTCTCCTGAGGAAGAGGAGGAGTTGCGACGTGTTTCTCAATTTGCAAAAGAGCTCGTGGCGTCTTGGCTGAAGGAGGCGGGGGTAGACGGCGATGTGGACGTATACGGCTCAAGCGCCAGGGGGACTTGGCTTCCGGGGCAGAGAGACGTGGACGTCTTCGTGGTTTTGAGAGACAGGGGGGTGAGGCCGGAGCAGGTGGTGGAGGGGCTTTCTAGGTATCTGTCCGAGAGGGGGGTTCCCTGGGGTCTTAGATATGCGCAACACCCGTACCTCACCTTGTTCGTACAGGGCTACGAAGTAGACGTGGTGCCCTGCTACCGGATAGCCCCGGGCGAGAGGCCGCTGACGGCGGCCGACAGGTCTCCGCTACATCACAAATTCTTGGCGGAGCGGCTAAGCGAGCAACAGAGGCGCGACGTCCGGTTGTTAAAACGTTTTTTGACCACTATCGGCGTGTACGGCGCGGAGATAAGGGTGGAGGGCTTCTCGGGCTACTTAACTGAGCTCTTGGTGGCGTACTACGGCAGCTTCTTAGAAGTGGTGAGGGCCGCCTCCAAGTGGAGGCCTTACCGCACGGTCATATCTTTTACAGAGGCTAGGCCTAAGTTCAAGGCGCCTCTCGTGGTGGTGGACCCGGTTGACCCGAATAGGAACGTGGCGGCGGCTGTGTCGCTCACCTCTATGTCTACCTTTATCTTGGCATCTAGGCGTTTTTTAAAAAATCCCTCTATTTCGTACTTCAGGCCTAGGGAGGGCGAGTTGGTGGAGCCGATCTACGCGGTAGAAGTCGTGTTTCCGTACCCCGGCGAGGCCCCCGACGTGGTGTGGGGCCGGTTTAAAAAGCTGGGGAGGTCTTTGTACAACTGGATTAAGGAGTGCGGCTTTAGAATATACCGGTGGGGCGTGGAAAGCGACGAGAAGACCTACGTCTCTCTCGTCTACGTCTTAGAGGCCTACGCGTTGTCGCAGTACGTGTTGCACAAGGGGCCTCCTGTGTACGACGACTCTGTAGACGCCTTTGTTGAAAAATACTTAGACAAAGACGTGGTGGGGCCCTTCGTCCAGGGGTCTAGAGTGTATGTAATTAGGAGGAGGAGGTTCGTCCACATTTCGGACTGCGTCAAGGCAAAGCTGGGCCCCGGCGACTACGTAATTAGGCTGGGGGAGTACCGAGGGGGGTTAGTGAGGAAAAATCCTTGGATTACTTGAGCGTTGTACTTATAAATTGAGGCGATACAAGTCACATGGACGTATATACTCTAAAGACGTACAGCGATGCGTCGCAGTTTCTCTACGAGCTTGACAAGGAGATCGCAGAGTTGGAGAACTTGGTAAAGGCCGTGAACTCGGAGATAGAGCAAATAAGGCCCCACCTAGAGCGGTATAAGAGGTTGCAGGAGCTTTTAAAGAAGTTCAGCGGAGGTGGCTCGGAGAAGTCCGCCCCTATAGAAATCACGGGGCTTCAGCTATACGTCGACCCCAACCCCATGGTGAGGAGCGAGATACTAGAAGAGTCGTATAGGCACATGGTCGACCTACTGGGGGTGTTGAAAAAGGTCAGAGAGGTGGCCCAGTCGGTGATACGCGAAGGGGGGCTGGAAAACCTCAAGATAGCCGTCCAGTACAAAAACGGTATTCCTGTAAGGCTTATAGTAATTGGGTAATTGCCTTCGCCTTCCTCCCCGTAATTATAATTGAGGCGTTTCTAGGCACTGAAAACGCCTTGGACAAGACGTCGCACTTAGCTCTAAACAGGTGGAGAGAGGGGGCCGCGCCCCATTCTAGATAGGCCTCTAGGTTTGCGATGCCTTTTGCAACTATGAAGCCGGACTGCACCCACCTAATTGGAGAGATGTTGCCGGGGGTCTTCACCACGTTGTACGTGGATAAGTCTTGTTCGAGGACGTCTATCTCGTAGGGCTCGGACCTCACTACGAAGGTCGGCCTTATGCCGTTCTTCTCCAACGCCTCGGCGACCACTAGGTCTATCTGCGCCTCCCCCGCGTTGTCTAACACGTAGTATACAGAGCTTGGGAGCTCCACGTACTCCTCTATTGCCGGGAGGTCCCACACGGCCTCCTCCAGCTTCTTCGGCCTGTAGCCCAACACGCTTGTGTCCACTATGTTGGCCGCCGCGGCTATTCTCAACGCAGTTGTCAAATCCCAAGAGAGCTGGGCGAGCCTCTGCCGCACAGTCTCGGCCACCTTCTTCCCAATCGCCATCAGCCTCTCCTTGTAGTCTTTATACGGGTCTTCTAGGCCTGTTAGTTTGGCCACCGCCTTGAAGCTTTGTGAAAACGCCACGCTCCTACTCGGCTCTTTTAGTAAGCTGGACAGCTCTTGTAAAAGGTCTGGCAGCCTGTCCTGTCTCTTAAGCCTTGTGAGGTCTCCGGTTCTTGAAAAGATTATACAAAGTTTGCAATTGGCCTCGTCAAGCCAGACCATTTACCACCTCTACTACTTTTTTCAAGTCGTCTATGCCGACGTCCCCCATCACGCCTATTCTCACAGACTTTTCTCTATATTTGTACATCCCGCCAGCCACGACGTAGCCTGCCTCTCTTAGCCTCTGTATCAAGTCTTTAGGCCTCTGGCAGTGGAAGGCGGTGACTGTGACGCTACGCAGATTGACGGGCGGTATCGGCGTTAGTTTTAAGTGTGAGTATAGGTACTCCACTCTTTCTCTATGCATCTCCGTGTAGTGAGTCCCCATCTCAAGTATGTAGCTCAGAGAGGCGTCTAACGCATACAGCACGGGTATAGGCGGCGTGTACGGAGTCTCTAAGTGTTCCATTGTCTTCAGAAACTTTTTCAAGTCCATCGACGGGGGCACCCCCGCCGAGGCTCTGGGCGGCGTCGCCAAGTACAACACCGAGGCCCCCGGCGGCGCTAGGAGGGCCTTGTGAGACGCGGTAGCCACGACGTCCACCCCCGGGGGTAGGGGCTCCGCCGGGAAGCCAGACACGCTGTCTACTAATAGGAGCACCCCGCGGGACTTAGCCACGTCGACTAGTTTCTTCATCTGTTTGTAGGCAATCCCAGTGCTGGTCTCGTTGTGTATTACTAACAACGCTTTGAAGTCGTCTTTGCGTAACATGTCGTCCACTTCGTCGGGCTCAGGCGGCGTGTCCCTCTCCACCTCGACGACAGACGCGCCTCTTATCTTAGCCGTCTCCACCGCCCTTTTCCCAAATTCTCCGTATACCAACGCCAAGACTTTGTCCCCTGGGTTGACGTAGTTATAAATCATTGTGTCTACTGCGAGGGTGCCGGTGCCCGGCATCACCACCGCGGTCCCCGGGTACAGGGCCGCCAGCTTGTCTAGCACTGATTTAAACAACTTCTTAAACTCCTCCGACCTGTGAAACGGCGGCTGTCTCGCCATCGCCTCTACTACAAAAGGCGGCAGTTGCACCGGGCCTGGCGTCAGGTATTTCATAGCCCAATTCTCGTAATTACTTCTTCTATATTTTGCACAAGTTCCTCCGCCAGCCTCCTCATCGCCTCGTAGGTCTCAGACCCGACGTGAGGCGTCACCACCACCTTCTCGTGGGCGACGAGTTGTTTCAGAAGCGGGCTTTTAGGAGGCTCCTCTGGCAATACGTCGAGCCCGACCCCCCAGAGCCTGTCTAGGTGTTTTAACAAAGCCTCGTGGTCTATCACCTCGCCTCTGCTTGTGTTGATTATGATAGCCCCGTCTTTAACAAGGGCGAGGTTCTCGGCGTTGAGCAACTTGTACGTGCTCGGCGTGAGGGGGACGTGGATGGAGATCACGTCGCTTGTCTGTAGAAGTTCCTTTAAATCCACCTGCCTCCCGCCTAGCCTCTCCACCTCGCTTCTCACATCTATCACGTCGTACGCAACCACGTCCATGCCAAGGCCTTTTGCCATCTGCGCCACCGCTCTTCCAATACGGCCAAAGCCCACGACCCCGAGCCTTTTCCCATACAGCTCGACGCCTATGTACCGCCCCTTCGGCCACTCCCCCGACTTAACCTTGGCGTCTAGCAGTGGTATGCGCCGGGCCGCCGAGATCATTAGGCCTATGGTCAGCTCAGCCACGCTTCTAGTAGGCGCATTGGGCGCGCTTAGCACAGTCACACCCTTTTTAACTGCGTACTCCACGTCCACGTTGTCAAGCCCCACTCCGTACCTTGCCAAAATTTTTAAGTTTCTGCCGGTGTCTATAACTTCTTTATCAATCTTTAATCTGCCTCTAAATATTAAAATTTTGTAATTTTCAACAGTTTTTAATAATTCTTCTCTAGAGAGGCCAGGCCTCTCGTCAACCCTTATCCCCATGTGCCGTAGCCTCTCCTTAACGAGGGGGTCAACTGGGTCAACAATTAGGGCCGACATTAGGGGTGCAATTAAGCTTCTTTTTAAATTTTAGTTAAAGGTTTTCCATGTGATGAGAAGAACGGTCTAATGAGCCTGTGATTACGAGACCGACAGCTGACCGAAGGTTAGTTTTTTAAATAATAAGATTTTTTACATAATGGCTGGCCTGTCTGATTCAGTGTTTAACGTACTGAAGACATTAGTAGAACTTTACAACAAAGGAGGGGCGCCTGTCAAGTCTAGAGATATTGCAAACGAGTTGAAAATACACGAGGGGTATGTGCGCAACATGCTCTCGATACTAAAGTCCATGGGGCTTGTGGTAAGCAAGGCAGGCCCCCACGGCGGGTACATCCCCACTTCTAAGGCCGTGGACATGCTTTCTAGGCAGACGTTTTCAATACCGGTGGTATCCGCCGGCAATGTAATCGGATACGCGCTCGACGTCGTCTTAATAGGTCTTTTGTCAGATAGGCCATATGCCTCTATGAGAGTTGTGGGCGACTTCACAGGCTATGTAGATAGAGAGGTGAGGATAGGGCCTCTGCCCAGCGGCCTTGTGCTAATCGGCAGGATCATAAAGGCAGACATCGAGTCTCTCGTCGAGATATCTTCAATCGTCTCCATCCCCAGGTCTCCTGTCCGGAGCATAATGACCCCCAACCCCGTGACTGCCAGGCCCAATGAGCCTGTAAGTAGCCTCCTCCGCCTGTTCATGGAGAAGAGGTACAGGGGAGTGCCTGTGGTAGACGAGGCGGGGAGGCCCGTGGGCTTGTTAACTGCTTCTAAGGTAATGGAGGCCATGTCTAGTTGCAAGCTGGATGCAAAAGTCGGCGAGCTGATGATTCCAAATCCTCCCACAGTACACGAAGACGAAGACATTCACGAAGTGATACGTATAATGGCCACCAGCGGCTTGGGGAGGGTGCTTGTCGTCAACTCCGAGGAGAGACTTGTCGGCATTGTTACGAGGACTGACATACTTAGTAAAATTGCCTCTCTTGAACAGCTTGTATAACACAGTCGAAGTCCCGCCTCACTGCTTTTCTGTGGAGGAGGTAGCCGGCCACGTATTTGCTGGCCTCGCACACAGCTTCTAACAAGTCTTTGCCTTGTATGTAGTGGAAGTATGTGAGGAGGGCTAGGAAGACGTCGCCGCTCCCTGTGGCCTCCTCCACGGCTATTCTGGCGCTGTTGATGTAGTATATCCTACCTTCTCTTACCACGTATGCGCCGTCTTCGCCTAGTGTGTACACAGCCGCGGGCCACCTTTTGGCAAATTCTCTTAGCTGGGCCAGGTCCAGCGCCACGTCGTCTATTGAAAAGTGGACGAGGTCTGCCCGCGGCGGCTCCGCGCCGGCGCGTATATAGCCCTGCAGGTCTGCCACTACTGTCTTCGCCTCCACGGCCGCGCCCGCAAGCTCGTCGTACACCGGAGATAGGATCACCACGTCTCCTCGTACGTACGTAATTTTTCTCGCCGGCCTTTCCACGAGCCTTACTCTCCTAGGCTTTACGCGGTAGTCTAGTTCGAAGGTGGTGGTGCGGTCCGCCTCTATTAACTCGGCGTCGACGCCTATGGAGTTGAAGAAGGCGGACAGCTGCCCGACGTCGTCTCTAGACGCAACGCCCACGACCTTGACGTTTTTATACAAGGCGCTGATTGCCGTCGCCGCGTAGTAAATGGGGCCGCCGTATCTGCGGAGGACCCCGCCGCTTGTGTAGATAATGTCTATTGTGGGATTTCCCGCGACGACGATCTGCATGTACTGCAAGACACTAAGTATATATATTGTTATTTAGACTGGGCCATGCCTCCTTTGCTTGAGTTACGGAACGTTAAAATGTACTACGGCACGTCTCGAGGGGCGGTGAAGGCTGTTGACGGAGTGACGTTTACACTAGAGAGAGGAGAGGCCATGGCCCTAGTTGGGGAAAGCGGGAGCGGCAAGAGCTCTCTTGCCTTTACCATCATAAGACTCCTCCCTAGAAACGTCGCTGAGTTCAGCGGCGAGATCTTGTTCCACGACGACGAGTTGGGCACCGTCGACTTAGCCAAGTTGTCTGAAGAAGAGTTGCGGAGGAAGATTAGGTGGAAGAAAATCTCCATGGTTTTCCAAGCGTCTATGAACGCCCTAAACCCCATACTGAGGGTACAAGACCAGATGATAGAGCCGCTGGTGCTCCACCTCGGCCTTTCTAAGTCGGAGGCTGTGAAAATTGCGGAAGAGGCCCTCCGGTCTGTGGGGCTTGCAAAAGACGTGTTGATGCGCTACCCCTTTGAGCTGTCGGGAGGCATGAAACAGAGAGTTGTAATCGCCATGGCCATAATGATGAGGCCTAAGTTGGTGATACTAGACGAGCCCACCTCCGCCCTCGATGTAATTACACAAGCCAACATCATGAACTTGTTAAAAGAGCTTAGGACGAAGTTCGGCCTCTCCTATATACTTATTACACACGACATAGCCCTGGCCTCTGAAATAGCAGACAAAATAGGCGTAATGTACGCGGGGAAGCTTGTGGAGATCGCCCCCTCCGACCTGTTCTTCAAAAGGCCAAAACACCCATATTCGCAAAAACTCCTCGCCGCAATGCCCACGCTACGCGAGGAGAAAAGCATCGAGTACATACCTGGGGACGTCCCGTCTTTAATAACGCCGCCGCCGGGCTGCCGCTTCCACCCACGATGTCCGTATGTAATAAAGGGGAAGTGCGACGTAGAAGAGCCGCAGTTAAAAGACGTGGAGGGAGGAAAGGTGGCTTGTTGGCTGTACTAATATGCTTCTAGAAGTCAAAGACTTAAAGACTTGGTTCCCCGTCAAGAGGGGGCTTTTCAGCCCCGTGCGGTACGTAAAGGCAGTTGACGGCGTCACTTTCTCGCTTGAAAAGGGGGAGGTGCTGGCGGTAATAGGGGAGTCCGGCTCTGGGAAGACTACGCTGGGGAGGACTGTTCTAAGGCTTGTGAAGCCCACCTCCGGCCGTATCGTATTTGAGGGGAAAGACATTACGTTTGTAGAAGAGTCCGGCCTCAGGTGGTATAGGTTTGCCACGGCCATGATCTTCCAAGACCCGTTTAGCTCGCTTAATCCCTACCACACGGTGCAGTACATATTAGAGGAGCCGCTTATACTTAGAGGAGTGCCGCCGCGTGAGAGGTACGAACGGGTGGTTAAGGCTTTAGAAGAGGTGCGCCTCACGCCGCCTGAAGACTTTTTGAAAAAATACCCCCACATGTTAAGCGGAGGCCAGAGGCAACGCATAGGCATCGCCAGGGCTTTGATTACGAGGCCGAGGTTCATAGTGGCCGACGAGCCCGTCTCGATGCTAGACGTGTCTATCAGGGCCGAGATCTTGTCGCTTATTAGAAGCCTGCAGTCTAAATACGGCATTACAATGATATATATAACCCACGACATCGCCACTGCGAAATACCTAGCCGACAAGATATTAGTAATGTACGCAGGTAAGATGGTGGAGTACGGACCATTTAGAGACGTGATAAAGGAGCCCCTACACCCCTACACCCAGGCGTTAATTGAGGCCCTGCCAGACCCAGACCCCACTAACAGGTTTAGAGTTAGGAAGGTGCCGCCGGGCGAGCCGCCGAGTTTACTAAACCCGCCGTCTGGTTGCAGGTTTCACCCCAGGTGCCCGGCGAAGATTGAGAAGAAGTGCGACTTACAAGAGCCGCAACTAGTAGAGGCGAGAAGAGGTCATTTCGTGGCCTGTTGGCTTTACATATAAATACTCCCACAATAGTGAGGCTATGAGGATTGAAAGAACGGGCCAGCCCGTGTCAGCCCTCCTCCGGCTTTTAGAAGAGGACTTGAAAAGAGATGACGTAATTTACTTAGAGAGAGTTCCGGCTCCAAAGCCTGGCGAGAAGTACAGAGAGGTGGTCTCTAAATTCTTTA
>JAVZUI010000043.1:0-14995 GCA_038879095.1 Pyrobaculum sp.
CCGCCGTCAGGGGCGAGGAGGAGCAGTTCAAAGGCGTGGTTGAGAACATCATCGCTGGTAAGTACGTCCCGGTGGGGACCGGGATTGTGAAGCTCTTGATGCAGTTCTAATCGCATAAATTTTTTAAAGGTTTTATTCCTCTGCGCAACGTGGTTGATATAAGCAGAGAGCTTCAAGTAGCCATAAACACGGGGAAGGTTGTAATAGGCTTTGAAGAGACAAAAAAGGCGATCTTGGCGGGGACCCCCAAGCTAGTTATATTAGCGGCAAACGCCCCCAAGTGGGCTAAAGACGACGTTGAGTACTACGCCAAGCTTGCCAACATCCCCGTTTTTGTATTCCCTGGCTCTAGCATAGAGCTGGGGACCGCGACTAAGCGGCCGCATAAAATAATGGCGTTGGCGGTGATAGACCCTGGACAGAGCGAGATTTTGAAAATAGTGGAACATGCCTGACATACGGCTCACAGAGGAGGAGATTAGGTACGCCACTCTTTTTGAAAGCATCACTGGAGTGACGCCGATTGATGTGGTGATAGATACCGAATACTCTCGTATAATTTTTGTCGTGCAGAGAAATCAAGCCGCCATAGCTGTGGGCAAGGGCGGGTCAAACGTGAAGATGCTAAGACAAATTATTGGAAAAGATGTGGAGATCGTAGAGGCCGGTGACACGCCTGAGGAGTTGATTAAAAACAGCCTATACCCCGCCAGGGTGATTGTAGTCAAGATCACAAAGGCGCCTTCTGGGTCTAAGGTGGCCATCACAACAGTGGCGCCTGAGGACAAGGGCGTCGCCATTGGTAAGAATGGGAAAAATATAGCTAGGGCGAGGCTGCTGGCCAAGCGGTATTACGACATCGAGAAGATTGTACTAGCGTGAAAATTTATTAATTGTCTAATTAGGGGGGCTGTGCCTGGGAAAAAGTCTCCGTATGGGCTATTCGCAGGGGGTAAGCTCAAGAGGAAGAGGCAGAAGTTTAGGTGGAACGACGTGACTTATAAACGTAAGATGCTGGGGCTTGTGGAGAAGTACGACCCACTGGAGGGGGCCCCCATGGCTAGGGGCATTGTGTTAGAGAAGGTAGGCGTAGAGGCGCGGAAGCCCAACGCAGCTGTGCGGAAGTGCGTAAGAGTGCAGTTGGTAAAAAACGGGAAGGTTGTGACGGCCTTCGTCCCGTACGACGGCGGGCTGAACTACATCAATGAACACGACGAGGTGATTATTGAGCGCATCGGAGGGCCTGAGGGCAAATCTCTAGGCGACATCCCCGGCGTACGTTTTAAAGTGGTTAAGGTAAACGGAGTTTCTCTCTGGGCTATTTGGCGCGGCAAAAAACAGAAACCCACGAGGTAGATGCCTAAAGTCTCGATTGTTGAGAAGTCCACACTTTTCCTAAAAGCCGTTGTAGAAGACACGCCCCCTTCTCTTATCAACTCTCTTAGGCGTGTCGTAATTTCAGAACTGCCCGTAATGGCCATCGACTACGTGGTTGTGGTTACCAACACGTCGGTTATGTACGACGAGATGCTTGCACATAGGCTTGGGCTCATACCGCTTACTACCCCCCTCAAGGACCTCCCCCACATTGAGGACTGCGAGTCTGGGCTCGCCGATCCTTCCGAGTGTACAGTCCGCCTTACGCTTCAAGCAACAGCCGACGGCGACGTGGTGGTGTATTCGGGAGACTTGGTCTCCGACAGGCCCGACGTCGCCCCCGTATATAAAGACATGCCTATTGTGAAGTTAGTAAAAGGGCAGAGCGTCGTGTTGGAGGCATATGCAAAGCTAGGACGTGCAAGAGACCACGCGAAGTGGCAGGCCGCAGTGGCCAGTTATTACTACTACCCGAAGGTGGTGGTTAAAGAGGAGTCTTGCAGAGAGTCTTGTAAAGAGGTGTGCCGAAGTCTAGAGGATCCGCTAGAGTGTACTTTTAACAAGGCGTGGACGTGTAAAGACCTGTGTGGAGACGGCGTCGAGGTGTCGTGGGAGAAGAATAAGTACGTATTCTGGGTTGAGTCTTACGGCAACTACGACGTTGAGACTGCATTAAGAGAGGCCTTTAGAATATTGAAAAAGAAGTTTACTGACTTTGCAGAGACGTTGCAGAGAAAGGCAGAGGCTTTAAGAGAGGCAAAAGTTTAAATATTATACATCTCGGAGTGGCGGTATGCCTCCTAATCCCACGGGGCCCACTAATAGGCAGCTTAGGATGCTGACTAGATTTTTGAGAAAGGCGGCTAGTGCTAATTCTGCCCATATTTGGAAGACTGTAGCCGAGTTAGTAGAGAGGCCGAGGAGGAGACGGGTGGTGGTTAACATAGGTAAGCTAAATAGAGTTTTAAACGACGGCGACGTGGCCGTGGTGCCAGGCAAACTGCTTGGAGGTGGGGAGCTGAAAAAGAAAGTGGTAGTGGCCGCTGTAAACGCCTCTCCTAAGGCCGTCGCCAAGGTGTTAGAGGCGGGCGGCGAGGTGTTGACAATTCCAGAACTAGTAAGACGGTACCCCAAAGGAAGCGGCGTGAAGATAGTGGTATGACCAAGAAGAGCCTAGACTTTTCTAACCTTCCGGAGAAGGGCGAGGTTGTGATAGACGCAGAAGGCCACGTGGCGGGAAGACTCGCCTCCTACGTTGCTAAGATTCTGCTTACAAGACCAGGGCTACGCGTAGTGGTGATAAATGTGGACAAGGCGGTGATTACTGGCGACAGGAAGATGGTAGTTGAGTGGGTAAAGAGGAAGATAAGCGAGTGGAGGACCCATTACAATCCCAAGAAGGCGGGGCCTAAGGTGCCTAGGAGGCCTGACAGGATTTTCAAGAGAATTGTAAGGGGCATGCTCCCAAAGAAGCAAGAGGCTGGTAGAAGCGCGTTGAAGAGGCTGAGAGTCTACATGTCTGTGCCGGTGGAGTTGTTGGAAAGAAAGAAGCTAGTAGTCTACGAGGTGCCGCAGGCAAAGCTGAGGCTGAGGCCGTTGCTTAAGGCTGTGACATTGGAGGAAGTGTGGCGGCAGGTGGACGAGGCGGCTTGGCGGCAGTGGAAATCTGCGCAGGAGTTGTGGAGCAAAAAAATAAAACAGGCCACTAGTGGATAGCCATGGAGATGCGAGGGGCAGGCGTCCTGCAGGAGGCGCCGCGGGTGGTGATAGCAGTGGGTAAGAAGAAGACCGCGGTGGCGAGGGCTGTGGTGAGGCCGGGCGTTGGCAGAGTGAGGATCAACGGCTACCCCTTAGAGCTGTGGCCCATAGAGATGGCTAGGGTGAAGATGTACGAGCCCGTCTTATTGGCTGGAGACTTGGCAAAGAAGGTGGATATTGATGTAAACGTCGCGGGAGGTGGGTATATGGGGCAGGCGGTGGCGGTGAGAATCGCCATTGCAAGGGGGCTCGTTGCCTATTTCCAGAGCCAGGAGTTGCGAGAGTTGTTTGAGAAATACGACCCGTATATGCTAAAGGGAGACCCCCGCAGGACTGAGCCTAAGAAGCCTGGTATAAAACACGCAAGGAGTAAGAGGCAGAAGGCGTATAGATGATTATTCCAATTAGGTGCTTCACGTGCGGGAAGCCTCTGGCGCATTTATACGCCAGTTTTAAGAGGAGGGTCCTCTCCGGCGAGCATCCGGGGGAGGTTTTAGACAGCCTCGGCGTCACCCGTTACTGCTGTAGGAGGACTCTCCTAGCACACGTCGAGTGGATTGACGACGTCTTAGTATACGAAAAACGGGGTTAATTTTATATAGTAGAGGGTACGAGGTCTTCCATGTCCAAGGCGCCTCAACAAACAAAGCTACCATCGCCAATTAAGGTGCTGACTAAAATGTTAAACAAAGAAGTGGTGGCTAGGCTGAAGGGCGGGGTGGCCATTAAGGGGGTTTTGACCGCGTACGACGGCTGTATGAACTTGGTGCTTGACGACGCGGCTGAGTTAGACAAATCCGGCGAGCCAGTTGCGCGATATGGGAGAATCGTGGTGAGAGGTTCACAAGTTATTTATGTCTCTGCTTTTGAAGTCACCTCATGATAGTAGTAGAAAAAGTAGATAAGACCCCCACGGCCAAAAGGCTGGTTGAAATAGTAGAAAGAAAAGGCCAGGGCCACCCGGATTACATAGCCGACGGGATTTCTGAATGGGTGAGCCGGTACTTGTCTAAGTACTACCTCGACACTTTCGGCGTGATACTCCACCACAATGTGGACAAGACTTTGGTGGTGGGCGGACAAGCCGCGCCGAGGTTTGGCGGAGGGGAGTTGCTCCAGCCTATTTACATCCTCGTGTCCGGGAGGGCCACGTACGAAGTTAGGACAAAAGACGGCGTAGTGAAGGTGCCCATAGGCCCCGTAGTAGTCAAAGCGGCGCGAGATTGGCTACGACAACACTTCCGATTCCTCGACCCAGACGTCCACACAGTCATAGACTACAGGATAGGGCAAGGCTCTGCAGACCTCGTGGGGATATACGACCTCGGGGTGAAGACCGTCCCCTTGGCAAACGACACGTCGGTGGGTGTGGGCTACGCCCCGTTGACTCCCTTAGAAGAGCTGGTGTACAAGACTGAGAGGTTGTTAAACTCCAGAGACTTTAAGTCGAAGTTCCCCGAGGTGGGCGAGGACATAAAGGTAATGGGAGTCAGAGTAGGCAAGGACATTAAGATTACCGTAGCCAGCGCGATGATTAGCAGACTAGTCAAAGACAAGTCTCACTACCTGTCCGTAAAAGAAGAGGTTAAGAGAGCAGTGGAAGACCTAGCCGCCAGGGTGGCGCCCGAACACAACGTAGAAGTTGTGGTAAACGCAGCCGACAAGCCCGAACACGGCATCTTCTACCTCACCGTGACCGGCACCTCTGCGGAACACGGCGACGACGGCATGACCGGCAGAGGCAACAGGGCAAACGGGCTGATAACACCTATGAGATCGATGTCCCTCGAGGCGGCCGCAGGCAAAAACCCAGTGAGCCACGTCGGCAAGATCTACAACGTCGTTGCGCAGAAAATAGCCGAGAGGATATACAAAGAGGTAAAAGACATAGTAGAGGTATACGTGGAAATCGTCTCGCAGATCGGCAAACCGATAAACGAGCCGAAGATACTAAACGTTGAAATAATCACTGAGAGACAAATAAGCGGCGAGGTTAAGAACGAGGCTGAGGGCATCGCCAAGGAGGAGCTAGACAAAATAACGCAGGTAACAGAGCTGATTCTAAGGGGAGAGGCCAGTTTATACTAGACCTCTTCTGTACTGCTGCAGGATCTTCTTCAAATCCACCTCTCTCGCCGCGTCCATTCTGTTTCTTATCTCTCTCACTAGGCTCTGTACTTTGTCAACGTCTATTACGTAGAAGTCGTCGACGGATAAGACGGCGACTTGTTTCAGCGGCACTCCCAACGTCCTCCTCGCCACGGCCTCGTCTATGGTGTCGATGTTTATGCAAATACTGCCTGCGGGCTCGTCTCCTTTACATTCCAACGCCTCTGAGATATGTAACAACCGATACTTAGAGCCGTAGTTCGCCAATATCTCCACCACCAGTCTCTTAAGCCTCGCAATTTCGCTCTCCTTTTCCGCGACTTGTTTAACCAACGTCTCTACTCTGCTCTGAAGCTCTCTGTATTTCAAGTCTTTCCATTTGTCGTCTTCTACTAGCCTCTGCAGTCTCACGTACTCTCTCCTGATCTCTTCCAGCTCTTTTAAGAGCTGTGTGTTTTCGTACTCCAAGGCCTTTATCCTCGACTTCATTTCCTCGTTTACGGACGCGCAGGGCTTCTCCACGGTGATATAGACGACTTTCGTCTCCCTCGACTCTCTTCTCTTCAGCGCCTCGGAGACCGCTTGTGCTATGGGGTAGCCGCGTATAACAAGCGACTTGGCGTATTCTAACTGGTCGGGCTTTAGAACTCCGCCGAACTCTTTTACAATTTTTTCGAACTTAGGCTTGTACTCCAGGTAAGCCTTGTAGGCGGCCGCCAAGGCGTCTCTCTCATGTGTCGACTTGGCGGCCCAGCCTGCCTTCTCCACGAGCTGTGTCTTGTCTTCTGTAGCGAGGTCCCGCTCAGGTACGTAAAGCACAGCCCCGCTCATGGCCGCAAGTTTTTTTACATACTCCGGCGGCTCGCTTACGTCTGTGGCTACGAGTATGGGCACGCCCCACTGGCTGACGTATCTGACTAAGTCTCCCCTTGAAAAACTCCGCCTGGCCACGGTGTCTAAGACCTCGCCGTCGAGGGTAACAATGGCAAGCCCAGTCACGACGCCGGGGTCCACCCCCACGATTAAAAACCTGGAGTGCACCGGGGCGCCTCTCACCTTTGCAGGAGTGGAGTATATAGACACAGCCACGTCTATGCTCCTAAGCGGCTTGACGTAGCGCCTCACCACCTCTCTGCTTGCATATACTACAAATTTGGCGGAGGTGACCTCCCCCGACTCCTCCTTTATGAACAGGTCGTAGTCGAGCCTAGCCTCTTTGAGCTTGTTTTCAATTTTCGAAGCTATGTCCTTAATCCTAAGCGATATGTTGCGCATATACCTATTCCTACTCATGCCGCCGGGCGTAGTGGATATCCTGCGGTGGACCAGCACGACGGTCTCCTCTTCAAAGAGCTTAACCGAGGAGCCGACGCCTCTCCACGCCAACATGGCTAGGTAGGAGGCGGTTTCCAGAGGGTCTAGACGGCCCTTACTCACGCCAAAGTGTTCTCTCACCAAATCCTCCACAGACCTGTAGCCCTCCTCGCCGCGGGTCACCTCCACGACGTCGACTACATACGGAAGCTTCCCCAGGGCCTTTATTATAAGCCTGCCGTATTCAAAAAGCTCTCCGACGTTGTCGACGGCGAGGACCGAGCACCTGTACTTCTTAAAGAGCCGTAAAATGTCGCGCACCTCGGCGACTCCCCTCTCCACCACCACGTTGTTTTCTAATACGGCGAATGCGAAGCCCCCGGGGGCCACGTCGAGGCCGAGAATAGCCACGAATTATTATGGACTTAATTATGTTAATTGTTTTTTCAACTCGTCTATAAACACCCGGCCTATTTCTCCGCGCCGGGCCTCGTTAACAAGCTCCTCCCAGCCTAGCTCGACTCCTCTCTTTGCAAAATACCTCGCCACGTTGTCTATGTCCCTCTTGAGGTACTGCTCCCAGTTGTCGTAGCCGACGGGCATCCACTGAGGCCAGTCGATTACGTAGCCGCGTGTACTCGCTATGATGTTGTAAGGCGACAAGTCGCCGTGGATTATGCCAAGCCTAAGCGCCGTTTTTAATGTGTTAAGTACGTCCTCGGCTATTTTCTTTACGTCCCCTTGGAATTTATACAGCTCGACGCCGTCGATGTACGCCATCACCACCACGTGTCTATTGTGTGCAATGGGCTCCGGCACGTTGCCACCCTCTTCAAATACTTTTTGTAAGGCAAAAAACTCAGCGAAGGCCGCTAGGCGTGTTTCGTACACCTCCTGGAGGTGTTCGAACTTCTTGACTATACGTCTAAAGGCTTTTTCGTATCGAAATGCGGAGACGCCGCCTCTGTGGAATTTTACAGCGACTTTGAAGCCGGAGGGGGTCTCGCCGGCGTATACCACAGACTCTTTGCCAACGCCAATAGGCGTTGGCGACAGCCTCACCACTTTTCTCTGCGCCCTTAGGGTGTGTATGGCCAAGACGTCGTATCCCCACGCCGTTATCTTCCAGCCAAGATACGCTGCGCGGTTTCTTCTAAGTAGGCCTAGGTAGTGGAGGCGTCTTATGCTGTCTGCAACTTCCTCGCGCCTATACCTAGCCCACCTCTCCACTAGCTCCTGGGGGACAAACTCGTGTCTCTTGTGGCCCGCCTCTATGATCCTGAGTATCCGAAGGTCTTTTTTTCTAAGTATGTGGTACGCCTCAACCACGTCTTTAATCACAGGGTAGAGCACAGCTACATATATAAGCCACGCCCCACGGACTCGGCGAAGTAAAGAAATTAATACACCCCTCACGTACATGCGTGAAGCGGTTAGTAACCCTAGTCTCGAAAGAGCAGGCGGAGGCGGGGCAGAGGTTTAGGGTGTTTAGCGTGCCGGATGAGTGCAAGAAATGTAAGCTCTATTCCGTATGCTTAGGCAGGTTAGTGCCTGGGCGGAGTTACAAAATAGTAGAGGTAAGGCCCTCCATGGGCCAGCGGTGCTTGATCACTGGCGGGGAGATGGTGCCCGTCGTAGTGGAAGAGGCGCCCATCGTGGGTCTGCTCCCGTTGAATAAGGCGCTGGAGGGGGCCGTCGTCACGTTTGAAGGCGAGTGCGAGGGGTGCGAGGGCTGTCCCGGCGAGGTGGTGCAGAGGGGGGAGAAGGTAAAGGTGGTGAAGGTAGTTGGCAGGGCTAAGTGTAAGAACAGGGATTTTGCTATCGTCGAGTTTTACGCCTTAGGAGCGCCTTCACTCTCAACGTCAAGTTCCTCAGAGACTTCTCCAGCCCCTTCTCGCGGGCTTCTTTCACGACCTCTTTCAAAATCTTCTGGGCCTCGGAGGTCTTCCCCTCAGTAGCTAGCTTCTCAGCCTCGCGTAGTCTCGCGATGAGGTTGGCCGCCACGGCCTGTACGTCCTCCGCCATGTCGTGTCACAAAGTAGCTCTTTAAAAGCTTTCAACCATCTAATTTTTAAGAACTTGCTACGCCCCTCATGTGGATAGAGTCGCCTTGTACATAAGAAACTTGGAAGAGGCGTTGAACAGCCTCGTTTTGAAAGACCCCGCCTATAGGAAGGTGGTGGAGCTGGCCCAGGCCTATCTAAAGGACTCGAAGTACTACTACTCGGCGGGGGACAGGGAAACCGCCCTGGCCACTGTGTCCTACGCGGAGGGGTTGTTAGACGCGTTAAAAATCATGGGCGTCGCCGACTTCGTCTGGCGTAAGCCTAGTGAGATTAAGAACGACAAAGTGGTCATGGTCGCCGGCACTTTTGAAATCCTCCACCCAGGACACTTGGCGTATCTGCGGGAGGCTTGGAGGCTGGGGTACGTCGTTGCGGTGGTTTCCTCCGACCATAACGCAGAGAGGATAAAGGGGAGGAGGCTCGTCATACCGCAGAGCCAGAGGGCCGAGGTCTTGTCAAGTCTCTACTACGTGCACAAAGTGGTGCCGGGGAAGCCGGGTGACATATTCGACATCTTAAACGAAGTGAGGCCCGACGTGGTGCTCCTGGGCCCAAATCAACACGTCTCAGAAGACGTCGTTAGAAAAGAGGCGGAGAAGAGGGGGCTGGCCCTAGAAGTGAGAAGACTTGCGGAGTTGAGACAATGCGAGCTCTGTAGCACTTCTAAAATTATTGAGAGGATACTAAAGATACATGCTCAATCTTGACGCGGCGAAGCGCGTCCAAGAATTTCTGAGGACAAAAGTCGTCACGTCGCCGGCCCCCGTTGTAAACACCGTCGGGGGGCTCGACGTCGCGTACAGCGGAGGGCTTGCGTACGGAGCCGCCGTCACTGTGGCTGTAAGCTCCCTAAAGCTGCTTGACTCCGCAGTTTCAATAAGTAGAGTGGTAATTCCCTACGTCCCCACCTACCTCGCGTTTAGAGAGCTGACGCCTATGATACGCGCCTATTTTAAACTTGTGCACAAGCCAGACGTGATTTTAGTCGACGGCCACGGCGTGGCCCACCCGCGGAAGTTCGGCATAGCGGCCCACATCGGCGTGGTGTTGAAAAAGCCGACTATAGGCGTCGCCAAGTCGAGGCTGTACGGCGTGGAGAGTGGGGAGTCTATATTAGACCCGGCCACCGGCGAGGTCCTGGGGAAGGTGGTCACATGCGGCGAGAGGAAGCTGTACATATCCGTCGGCTCCTACATCACTCTGGAAGACGCCTACAGGCTCGTCCAGAGGCTGTGCGTAGGCGGCGCAGTGGTCCCCATACAAATGGCTCATGAACTGTCTAAAAAAGCCAAGGCGATTAAACCGCGCCGGTTCGACGCCTGGGGGGAGGCGCTATTTGACAATTAACACAGGCATCTTGGCCCTAGAGGCGACTGCTTGGGAGACCGAGCCGAGTACTAGCCTCTGTATTGCCGAAAGCCCCCGCGACCCCATTACTATTAGGTCCACCTCCTTCTCCTCGGCGTAGTTTAAAATCTCCGTCGCCGGCGTCCCGCTCCTAACCTCGACCTCGGCCTTAAGGCCGGCAGAGGCTATGGTTTTTGCAGCCTCCTCAGCCGTCTTTCTGGCTCTGTCCAGCGACACTTGCGACGGGTCGGCGGCTACTGTTATGACGTAGAGCGCCGAGCCGAAGGTCTTGGCGAGCTCAACGGCGTGGTGCACCGCCTTTTTTGCGTGGTCAGACCCGTCGTAGGCTACTAAAATACGCTTATACATGTATCAACATACTTATCAGTTTATTTACTTTGCTCCCGACCCCAGTGCAAGTAGCCCTCTTATGAAGTAGCGGCCCAGCGCAATGAATAGCAACAGGGGAGGCAGAGATGCTATTAAAGCCGCTGAGAACATCTCGTTGTACAAATTACCCGACTGGCCCACGTAGCTAAACACTTTGAGGGTTATGTGGTTGTTATAACTCCTGGAGAGCACCAGCGGGATGAAGAAGTTGTTCCACCCGTTTATCGTTAGGTATGTCGACGTGGAGGTAAAGGCGGGGCCTAGGAGGGGCAACACTGCTTTTCTAAATATTGTGAACTCGCCTGCGCCGTCTATCTCAGCGGCCTCCACCACGGCGCGTGGAATTGCGGTGATAAATATCAACATCATCAACGTGGCGAAGGGTATGAAGAATATGAGGAGGCCCAGCGCTATTCCGTACAGCGTGTCGAAGAGCCCTATCATAGTCATAAGTCTGGCCAGGGGGACCACAGCCGACTGGTAGGGGAGGTAGGTGGCAATCGCCACCAGGATTACAAAGATGTCTTTTATCCGCGTCTTTGCCCGCCAAAGCGAGTAGGCGCCCAAGGCGCCTATTGTAGTGGCGCCGAGGGCCGTGGGGATTACCACAACGGCTGTGTTTAAGAGCACAGGCAACAGCTCTGTAAGCACCTTTGCCAACGTGCCCGCATCTGCTCTGCTTGGGAGGGAATACACAGGGGTGGCGAGCACCTCATGCAGAGGTTTTAAGGCACCCACTACGAGGACGTATAGTGGCACTAGCCACAAAACTCCGACTAGCATAATGACTAGGTGGGGGAGGTACTTCATCTTATCCACCTCCGCAGCCCCAACATGGAGTACGGTATCACAATGACGGCAGAGATTATAATTATCACGACGGCAGCGGCGGCGGCCACTGCTAGGTAAAACGCGGCGAATTTCATAAATGTGTACATGACCAGCGTCATGACGTTTGGGTTGATGAACAGTATAGAGTACGGCAGGTCAAACATCTGAATTGCAAAGAGAGTGAAGAAGATAGTTGAGATTATCAGGCTTTGCCTAGCCTGGGGAATCACCACCCGGGTCATGACGTACAGCCTGCTGGCGCCGTCTACAAGAGCGGACTCTAGTTGCGACTTTTCTACGTTGTAAAACATGGCTAGGTAGAACAAGGTGGCAAGGCCTGCGTACACCCACACAGAGACTAGAGACACGCTCCAAAAGGCCTTCTCTCCAAGCAGGGGGTTTCCCAGGTAGTTGCCCAATCCTCTGTCTGAGTCAAGAAGCCAGCGCCATATGATCCCTACAGCTACTAGAGAGAGAGACAGGGGATATATAAAGTACGCCGTTAGGACGTTCCTAGCCTTGGCGCTTTCAACGTTGTAAATAAGCGAGGCGACGAGGACGCCGGCCAAATTACCTAAAGATACAAGTATGAAAATCCATAGTAGAGTTTTTACCAACGCAGTTTGAAACAAGGCATCACTTAGTAGCTGAATATACGTGGCAAGCCCGACAAAGGCCATGCTGGGGTTTAGCACAGAGTAGTTAGTAAAAGAGTAGTATAGGTTCCACACGATAAAGGCGTATAGGAAGACAATGGAAAAAACAAGTGGCGTTAAGAACAGGACCAGCGCCGTTCTCATTTAACCCAAGGCGGCGTGTACCCGCCGAAGGGCTTACCCGGGGCGCCCATGTACCACGTGTCCTTCCACAAAGACCTCTCTGTGCCCAGCGCCTTCGTGACCGTGTCGTACCACAAGTCGGCTCTCCCTGTCTGGACTAGTACTATTGACTGCTGCATCAACATCTGCCACACGTCTGAGAACAAGGCGCCGTGTGTAAGACTAAACACGTAAGACTTTGCGTTTCTATACTCCGACACCTCCCACTTCTGTATCGTAGTGGGGTAGATGGCGGGGTCGATGTTTTTATAAACTGCGATAGAGCCTTTCAGAGGGTTAAAGATCGACTGGCCCTCTGGGCTGGCGAAATACTTGACAAACTCTATGCCGAGTTGCGTCGTAGGAGCACCTGCGGGAACGGCTACTGAGTCGATGACAAGGTTGTAGACCCCCGCCGTGCCGGGGAAGGGCGCCACTATGATGTTACAGTCCGGAGTCACCGCCGTATACGGACACATCTTGACCTGCGGGTAGACGTTGTAAATCAAGCCCACCACCCAGTCGCCATCTACATGCGCCAGGCCCTTCCCAGCGACTAAGTCCGCCACTGCGCCCGTCCAGTCCAAAGCCGGCCAGTTAGACGGGAAAGTCTTGGCAAGCGATAAGAAAGTCTCCGTGGCCTGGCGTATAGACGGGTCGTCAGGCGGAAGAGTTCCGTACATAAACATGATAAACTTCTGAGGACCAGCCACGGCTAAGAACACCTGCTCCCATAGGTGTAGCACAGTGAACTGATCTGCGCCGGCCTGCAGAAGGCAGGGATAGCCAGCGGCAGAGGCCTTACCACATAGGGCTACCAGCTCGTCAAGCGTCTGGGGCACCGAGCCTCCGAGCTTGTCCAACACCTGTTTGTTTATAAATATGAGGTTAGCCCTGTGGATATTTACAGGCAGGGCATAGACTTTGCCATTTAGAGAACACGCAGACAAAACGTCGGCGGCCTGGGCCGTCATGTCAATCTCCTTCGCCACTTGGCTAAGCTCTACGAAACTAGCCTCGCCCTTAGGCGCCACGTATATGTAGCTCAACATCTCAGGGCCGCAGTGCACCTGAAACGCAGCCGGGGGACTGCCGGCCTGCATCAAAGCCAAGATAGCAAACTTCGCGTTCACCCCAGCGCCGCCGGGGACAGCCGTCTTCTCCACCTGGATCCCCGTCTTCCTGGTAAAGTTTCCAATAACAGCGTCGATGGCAAAACGCTCAAGCCCAGCCCACCACGTGTAGAAAGATATTTTCTTCGCAGCGGGCGTAGTAGTAGGGGTCGGAGTAGCCGCTCCAGCAGGCGCCTGCATGCTACCCAGAAGATAGGCGACAACAGCCACGACAATTAACGCGACTATTATACCTATTAACTGAGTCGACTTCATACGACTCAATACCGCTCAATTTTAAATACATTTCCTTACATATATCTTAGAATAATCTATATAGCTTGTTAAAATTACTACAAAACATTAAGTAGAGGGTTATGATCCTCGGCTTTTGACAACACTACGGTAGAGTAGAAAGGCGCCGGGGGTGGGATTTGAACCCACGCCCCCTCGCGGGGACGGGATGGCTCGCTTAGGTCTCGAGTCCCGCGCCTTGGGCCGCTCGGCCACCCCGGCTGTTTTTGACTGGGAGCGAGTTTTTAAGTTTTTACCTGGAAGCCCCCTGGCTGGGTTTCTAGAAAGTTTATATACTGTGGGCTTTTTGGCGACTATGTCTATTAGAGGCGCGAAGTTTCATGGTCCTGCCCCGCCTTCTGACTCTACTACTAATTGGGTGTTGGCGCCGCTGGAGCGCGGCGTTACTTTCGTGTGTCCTAATTGTGGCCGTACGACAGTGGTACGGAGTTATCGCTCTAGAAAGCTTGGCGTCTCATATAAGTGTCCAGAGTGTGGTTTCGTGGGGCCGTAATTTTTTTATACTTGTGTAAGTTCGTGGGGGCATGTCTGCCGAGGTCGCGCTTGTGTATAGGGTTTTGCCCGACAGCGTTGAAGTCAACGTAGAGAAGTTGAGGGAGGCTATTGTGAACAAGCTGTCTCCTAAGTACAAAGTGGATAAGGTGGAGGTGGAGGAAATCGGTTTTGGCATTAAAGCACTGCGGTTTTACATAAGGATGCCCGAGTCTGATGAGTATAGCTCAGACGAGGTTGAGGAGCTTCTACGCTCTGTGGAGGGTGTGGGGGGGTACGAGCTTGAGTATTTCAGTCGTCTAAGTTTCTAAGTTTTTATACCTAGTTCGGACTTTAGGGCGTGAGTGAGTGGATTGAACTTAGGGTCCTGGAAAGTAAGGCTAGGGACGCTAATAGGCCTGTGGTTAGGATTGACCCCGAGGTAATGGAAAAATTTGGCATCGTAGTGGGGGACGTAATTGAAATTGTGGGCAGGCGGAGGACCGCGGCTAAGGTTTGGAATGGGCTTCCCGAGGACAGGGGGAAGGGCGTTATTAGGATGAACAGCATTCTTAGGAAGAACGCCGATGTGGCGCTTAACGAGACTGTAAAAATTAGAAGAGTAGAACCTAAACCCGCGGCTTTTGTAAAACTTGCTCCAGTGTCTATGACAATTGCCGTCGATACAAACTTCTTGCAGTATATAAAACAGAGGTTGAGAGAATATGTAGTTGTAGAGGGCGACATGTTGCAGATCTTTGTGCTAAGCCAGCCGCTTACATTTCAGGTGGTTCAGACAAAGCCCTCCAACGCCGTATTAATAATTACGGACGACACGCAGATCCAGATTTTTGAAAAGCCTGTCTCTGGCGTAAAAATCCCACACGTCACTTGGGAGGACATCGGCGATTTGGAGGATGCTAAGCAGAAGATTAGGGAGCTTGTGGAGCTTCCTCTTAGGCATCCTGAGTTGTTTAAACATTTGGGTATTGAGCCTCCTAAGGGTATTTTGCTGATTGGGCCGCCGGGGACTGGGAAGACTCTTCTGGCCAAGGCTGTTGCTAACGAGGCCAACGCCTACTTCGTG
>JAVZUI010000044.1:0-14644 GCA_038879095.1 Pyrobaculum sp.
AAGAGGAGATGTGAAACTTGAGTCAAGCGGCGATGTGGTAAAAGTCGAATCTGGCGACGGGGAGTTAGTCATCTACCTAGAAGCCTGGGGGCAACTTGACTATTATAAAGTTGCGAGGATAGTCAAAGTGGTGTCTTAGTTATTGAATTAGTTGCCTCATCAGGTACAACACGTAGATGTCCCACACCACCATGACTGCGTATGTGACGCCGAAGGATGCGGACGGCGTTGTGAAGGATAAAAGGAGGCCTATGCTGTCTAGGAGAAGTATTAACGCGACTAGTACCAACGCCACTTCGCCCTCTTGAACTACTCTAACTACAACAGAAGACATGGCCGTGAGGAGGGCGCTTGTTAAGATCACGGGGTCGAAGTGCATTGTTGCTGTGGTCGCCAGGACGGCTACGAGAAACTTATACACAGCCACGTTTAGTAACACTCTGTGCACTAGGTGACGGAAACCAGTGGTAAAAAAGCTTAAGCGACAAGATTTAAATACAGTATAAATATAGCGGTCTGATGCCAAACGCCGTGCCGAGGGCTTTGGTAAAGGCGCCGAGGAGGATAAGTAGCGGCGGTCTGGAGAAGTGGAAGGTGGGCAGAGGCTTCTCTGTGGGAGAGCTAAAAGCTGTTGGGATTAGTATAGAACAGGCAAGGCTTTTAGGGCTGCCGGTGGACGAGAGAAGAGAGACCACTTGGCAACAAAACGTAGAGTCGTTAAAGAAGTGGCTTGTAGATGTGTTAGAGGGGCGCGTCCAGCCCCCCGACCCAGCCTTGCCTAAGGCGGTAAAGATTAAGCAGAAGAGGGGCAGAGCGTTTAGAGGACTTACCTCCGCCGGGCGCAGGGCGCGCGGCTTAGTGTCGACTAGGTATAGAGAGACTCATAACTACAAATATAAGAAGAAGGCTAAGGAGAGGAGGCTTAAGAAGCGCCACGAGGCTACGAAGGGCCTTGGCAACGTGCTTAGGATATCTAGAATTGTAAAAGAGGGGAGAGACACTACTTAAATTTTCTCAACGTCTCAATTAATTTTTCAATTGGAATGTTGGTAATTGCAAGGGGTATGTAGCTTCTTTTCGCGATTTCCACTGCTAGGGGGTCCACTAAATTTGGCGTAAGGCCGTGGAGTACGACTAGTGACGGCTTTATGCTTAACACGGCCGACATGGACTTTATGGCAATCATAGGCGACCTCCCCGTCGACACTTTTGTAAAGATGGCGGCCCTCTGGGAAGTACTCCCGTATAGCCTTACATACTCTACCGAGGGCACTTCTAGCACAAGCTTTACGCTGTCCACAACTGTGTAGCCGTGGATGTCTAGGCCAGACGGCGGAGGGACGACCACCTCCGCCTCTATGCTTTGGAGAAAAGTCGTGGCTGGGACAGGCTCGGAGAACTCTTTCATGTCTAGTACAGCTATCCAGAAACGTTCTCTCAGCAGTTGTCGTTCTAGTAAGTTAAGTACTAGTCCCCCCCGCTCAAGGTCGGCTTCTATCAGGGCTTGGACGAATTTTTTGACAAATCGCGAACCTGGGAACTTCCTCCTCCCTGACTCGTAGTCGCTGATTACGCTGGGGGAGGTGTTAAGCCGCGCCGCGAGAGCGGTTTGAGTCAGGCCGAATATCAGCCTCCACTTTTTTATCACCTCGCCAGGGTTGTCAGAGGTTATGATGTCTCCGGCTATGTATACAGCGACGTGTTTATAACTGTCTCCCATGTGGATAATTCTAAACTTAGTATTTTTACTTTTTGGCTAAAACTAATTGTCGAAACGTGGCGTTCCATGCGCCTTCAGGATATAAGATTTAAATAGGGGCTTTTCTTATAGCGTGCTTAATAAACAAGAGCTTCTTGAAAAAATACGTGAAGTCACCTCCAAACTCGACGAGGTGCAAAGCCAGATAGACGCCATTACTAACGAAATAAATGCGAAGAGGGCGTTGCTCGAGGAGATAAGGAAGCAGCTTGCAGAAGTGAGGTCTTTGATTGAAGGCAAGAGAAACCAGCTTCAAAAAACTAGAGAACTAATCGGCTCGCTGGCAGAGAGGAAAAGCCAGATTATTAACCAGATCAGAGCGCTGAGAAGTGAGCTTCTTCAGACAAATATAACTCTACAAAAATATAGAGAGAAGCTAGTTGTGTATCGAAATTTATTATCAACTTTAAACGAATACGTGGGGGGGAAAGTACTTGAAAAAGAAAAATTAAAGAGAATAATAGAACAGCTCGAGTACTTCTTCGAGACGTCTCCCACAAACCCCGAGTGGGAGCGGCAATTTATTAAATATATAAGTCAAATAGAAAAAGAACTAAATCTTGCAGACTCCATGGAAAAAGTAAAGGCCCACATTGCGGAGTTAAAATCGCAGGCCGATGAGTATAAAAACAAGCGTGAGGCTATTAGAAACGAGATTGCGAGACTAGTCCAAGACCTGAATACTGTTAAGCAGGAGATCGCTCAGCTTAAGGCGAGCCGCCAAGAGATTTACAAAGAATTGACAAAACTAAAAGAGAAGAGAGAGGAGCTTAAGAAGAGGCGTGAGGAGATAAAGGCTGAGATACTACAGCTAGCTTTAAAACGTAAAGAGTTGCGTGAGAAAAAGAGGGGGATACAAGAGGAGTTAGATAAGTACAACATATTGCTTAAGGCGTTGGAGCTTTCTGAAAAGAACAAGGCGAGGGCGCAGGCAAAGGCGTTGAGTACGCAAAGCTTAAAAGAAAAGGCAGAGGCCCTCTTTAACAAATTACTAAACGGAGAACGGCTTACGCACGACGAGATAAAGATATTAATTGAAGCTGGCTACCTGCCGGAGGAGTAGTGCGTGTCCTCGTCCTCTACGTCGACAGAGACGGAGATTTAAAAACTCAGAACTTCACCACACCGGTCGTTGGCAGAGACGACGTTTTAAGGCTGGGCATTAAGTATATCTTAAACAACCCAGATGACTCGGACGCCAATGCAATATTTGCGGCAGTTAAGATCTACGACAAGCTAGTGGGGGAATACGGCGCGGAGAACGTAAACGTGGCGGTGGTCAGCGGGTCTCCGGACCCCGCCACTGCGGACGTTACGGTGGTTAAGGAGTTGGAGCAGGTCTTGTCGTATTTCGACGCAGACGCCATCTACTTCGTCTCAGATGGGCCCAGCGACGAGGCGGCTATTCCCGCAATCCAGCTGAAAAGGCCTGTGATCTCCGTTAGCAGAGTGGTGGTTAAACAGGCGAGGGGGGTGGAGGAGACCGTCACTTTGTTTAGGTACTACTTCAACAAGGCTGTTAGAGAGCCTGAGTATAGGAGGTACACAGTGGGGGTGCCGGCGCTGTTTTTATTTATTGTTCTGCTCGGAGCCACGTTTAGTATCGAGGCAGTGAGGTATTTCTTAAACCTAGTCTTTCTATTTATCGCGTTCTTTTTAATGGCCTACGGCTTTGGTGTTTATGATTTCTTAAAAAACACTTTAAGGAAATTTGAAGTGACGTTTATTATTACCATGTTGTCTCTATTTGTAATTGTTATACATATAATTTCTATAGCTTTAAATACTATACTTATGCCTGAATATCTAGTTACTATAGCGGCCGTGATGCCTTACGCCTCCTACATCACAGAGGCGTATGTGAAGAACAAGTCTGTAAAATACGGCGGCATCTTAGCCGGCGCCGTCACGTTTGCCTTCTTCTACTTACTCTACCCAAAGCTATTGTCTCCTCAGAGAGATTTTATTGAAGTGTTTTTTGCATTTGCGCAGTTCTTAACAGTGGTGTTGATGTCGACGATCTTGGTGTACGTAGTCAGAGCGATGAGGAGGCGTGTTGTGCAAAGTTGAGATTAGCCTGCGCCACGTCTGCCTTGCAGTAGAAGAGGTCCTCGCCCTGGCTGAGGTAGGCGAGTGCCGCGTCTTAGAGGGCGGGGGAAGGCACTACGTAGCTAAATGCGACGGGGGTTGCGACGTTTTTAATAGGGCGGCTCTGATCAAGGCGGTTAATAACAGAAAAACAAAACGGGAGAGGCGTAATATTCTACGTTCTACAAAAACGCTAGATTTTTTAACAGCTCGTCTAATGGCGAACTTGGCTAGGGTAAAACCCGGCCAGGTGGTGTGGGAGCCTTTTGTGGGGACCGGCGCCATAGCGTACGAAGTGGAGAAACTCGGCGGGAGAGTGGTGGGAGGCGACTTAGACGTAGAAGCGTTGAGACTTGCCATAAAAAACACAGGCGGCGACGTGGTGCAGGCGGACGCCACGGCCCCGCCGCTTCGTATAAAATTCGACGCAGTTGTGACAGACCCCCCTTATGGTAGGCTGACGAAGTCCACTACAGAACTCCGAGCTCTGTTAAACAGGTTTGTAGAAGCGGCTACTCAACATGTTAAGAGAGGCGGCTACTTGGTGTTTGCGTCTCCCATCTACGTCGACTTGCCTTACTTAAAGAGCTGTGCCATGTATCTCCACGGGGGGCTCTACCGCGTTGTTTACATCCTGAGAGTTGACTAGTCGGGGGGAGGCGCCTCGTAGTAAACCCTCCCCCTGTAAGTCCTAGGCGCGATCCAGTCTATAAACTGCCTCACGTTGTTGGTTTTTACTGTAAATGTTATGGGGCCTAGGGGGGACTCGCCGGGCTCCGTCACGAAGCTTACCACGCCCACGTAGGCCGCCTGTTTGTTTATAGAAAATATGACGGTGTCTTCGCCGACTATGCCCCTGGAGATTACGCTACGGGCGGCGTCTTGTATTCCCTGTCTCCATATTGCCCCTCGAAGTTTTTCTAAGCACTTATGCCCCTCGCAGGTGGAAATGATCAAAGTCCCACTTTCCGCAGGCTTTTCCTCCAGCTTGGCTGGGGTAAACACGTTTTCTAACGCGCGTAACACCTTGGCCCTGTCCTCGGTGTACCTAACCTCTACAACTGCCTCTACTTTCATGTTAAGAAGCTGAGCTCGCGCTCTACCTCCTCCACTGTCTTCCCCTCGTTTACTACTATATAATCTGCTCTGGCAAGCAAGTCGGCAAGTCCGAAGCGGAGCTCTCTCAAGTCTCTCATGAGGAATTGCGCATAGGTAGACGGGTCGTCCTCCCTCCCCCTCCCAGCGAGTCTTTGATACCTAGCCCTCCGAGAGGCCACTACATATATCAAGAAGACGTCTCCCACCTCTTCCATCGCCTCGACTTCTTCGAGGCTTCTCACGCCGTCGATCACAACTTTTTCCACCGACCTAACGGAGCTTAGCAACTGGCGTATGACTGCCCTCTTCCCGTGTTCGAGTCGAACCAAGACGGCGGCCTTGTCGGGAGTTATCGCCAGCCGCTGCGCCTCTTTTCTAATTACGTCGCCCATGCTGAGGTAAATAAACCCACGTCTTTCCAAGAGCTTAGCCACCGTGGTCTTGCCGGAGCCGGGGAGGCCAGCGACGGCGACTATGCGAGTCATTGTTCTAAAATAGGCCGCTTTTTAAAAATACTGCAAGCACGCCGTAGGGCTCTTCAGACTTAAAACCGTCATAAGCCATGTGGGTCTTAGCGGCGTATATCCCGGCGCCTCTAAGTCTTTCTACAATCTCTTCTAACGTGGGGCTTCTCCCCCCGGCGGCGAATTCAATAGTGCGGTAAAACCACGGCACGTCTGTGGAGTACTCCTCTTCAAGAATTTTAAGAAACTGGGAGTACGGCCCGTAGTTGGACATCACGTGCACCACATGGGGATCTCCCAGGGGCCCCACCCAAAGAGGACCTGAGGAGTTTTCGGTGAGGCGGCTCACCACTCTTCTAAACCCCTTCTTGTACTCGACGTATTTGACGTAATTTAACAAGTCGTCTGCGTCCCGGGCGCCTTTAGTGACGTGAATACACGTCCTAAAGTAATGCCCCTCCCAGTAGGACAAGAGCGGAGTGGCTCCGAAGTCCTCCGCAGCGGCGGCTCTGGCGATGAAGCCTAATAGATTTCTTAGGCCCAGCTCTATGTAAAACGGAGTTCTTTTAATAACAGCGCCATATCTTCTCAGACACTTTCTAGAGTACTTGCCCACAAGCACTGCGGTGTCTGTGGCGGTGGCGCAGAGGAGCCCCCCATCTCTAAGAGCTCTAAAACCGGCGTGGACAAAAGGGGCCGGCGACCCGAATGGGTCTATGTCAACGACGTCGCATTTTCCCTCCATGCGGTGTAGAAGCACGTTGGCGTCCTCGTTGTAAACTTCTGCGTCTACGCCGTTGAGGACTAGGTTTTTCTTAATTACTTCTACGGCTTCTTTTGACAAGTCGTTTAGTATTAGCCTTCCCACTACGCCGCTCTCCACAGCATATCTAATACCGCGAATTCCAGTGCCGCTTAGAGGCTCGCAGACGGTCAGCCCGGTGCCGTGTAGTCCGCCAAACGCTTTGAGTAATAAGACAGATAAAGTGCGGTTTTTCTCCATGGCTGGGTTGTAAAACACGGGTGCTGAGTATATACTTCCATATACGTCGATGTTGGGGGCTAGGAATTTTACACCTCCCTCCTCCCTAATTACATAATTCACCGCTCTACCTCGACGCCAAGCGCGTTTGCGAGTTCAACAGTTTTTTCGTACTTGTCCTGGGAGTGGGAAATTAACCGTATGCCGTCTTTGACCTTCAAAGCGTCGGGGTGAGAGTCTACTAGCCTATAGACACCATCTTCTATTTTCCTACTTGAGAGCTCCTCTTGTGTAATCTTACTGGAGATTTCTATTTTCTTAACCACATCTTCGCCGAAGAGGCTAATTAGCCTCTGCGCCACTCTAAGCGGTGCCTCGATCTCTCCACGTTCGTACCTATACACAGTTTCTCTACTTACGCCCAGCTCCTCGGCCAATGCGCCGAGGCTCATGCCCACCTCTTCTCTAGCTCTTCTTAACTTCTCTCCGTCTATAGCCGCCGATATAAACCCTCTGTTTAGCCTGAGATACGGCATACGCCCGTCTAGAAGGTCTTTAAAAGTAGCCAGCGATATGAACGTCACGTTGTCTTTAATGTAGGCGACCCCCCTCTGTAGTACATGTCCCTTCAACGAAGATACGATACAGAGACTATTGGCGTTCGTGTAGGCGGATAAGATTTTGAGATCTTTGAGAGAACTCACGCTAATTTGCTCAGAGTCTTGAGAGACTTTTAGAAAGAACTTCTTATCATCAAACTGGGCAAGCATCGTATAGGCATATGGCCTAGATATGTCGATAAACAACGCCTCTCCTCTGCTCTTTACCACGTTTAAAGTGGCCTCAAGCAACTTCACTATATTTATATACAATCCAATTTAAAAAATTAAACTGTATTACCCAGATGAGGAGACCCGGCAAGGCGGACTGTGAAGAGGCTATTCATGCTCCGATGGGCTTTTAACCACGTCGTTTTTGAGATATTGTGAAACGAGTTAGGTTAAGTAACCGCGAGGTGAGAGAACTACGAGAGTTGTATAAACACATCTCGCCTATTCTAGAGGGGGCAGACGTGGTAGAAGTGGCACAGCTCGGCGAGGAGACGTACGTATACGTCATAGACGGCGAGATTTTGTTTGCAAAAATAGTTACAAAACAGGGGGAGTACATAATCCCAACTCTATACCTAATCCACAAGTCTGAGAGGGGCAAACTGTTGCCTCAGTATCCAAAGGCGGTGGTCGACGCCGGGGCTGTAAAACACATCATAAACGGCGCCGACGTCATGCGGCCAGGCATAAGGGAGTTAAGCGGAGAGTTTAACAAAGGAGATGTGGTATTGGTAGCTGACGAAAAGGGCAGAATAATCGCTGTGGCCGCGGCGCTTTACTCAAAGTCGGAGATTGAACAAATGCAGAGGGGGAAAGTGCTGGCCAACTTGCATTACCTAGGGGACAAGATCTGGCGCGCGTCGTTAGAATTAAAAAAATAGATCCCGTTAGAGCTGCGCCAAGAGCATTTGTATAATTTCACGGAGGTTGGACTCGCTTGGGTCTTGTTTATATCTCCTTAACGCATCGACGGGGGGCCTCAGGCCCAGCCTCATTAAGCCGTTCACCGCCTGAGTTACGTTGCGCCTGCCGCCTAAAGACGCCGATTCGAAATCGATAACGACCGGCCGTCCGCCCTCCACTAAGACGTGGCGCTCTAGACGAGCCAGCTCGTTGTGAGAAATCCCGGCTTTGTCTAAAGCGTATGCCTGACTAAGTAGCTCTGTTATTAATGCGGCTTTTTCGCGGGGCTTTGCGTTTTTCCACCACTGAGTAATAGACACGCCATCGACGTAGCGGTACGCCACGACGTCGCTTGAATATGCGTAGAGCCCAGGCCCCACCCCCACGGCGTTGGCAAGACGTAAGAACTGCGCCTCGTGTATTAGCGAAGGCCTTGTAGAGTCCCCGCGCCTTATCTTACACGCGAGCACGACTTCGCCTACCTCAGGGACGCATTTAAACACAACAGAGTTAGTCCCCTTACCCACCACATACACGCCGCCGTGTACAACGCCGCCGCCTGGGATAATGCGCAGGCCTAAGAGGCGGAGCTGGCGGTAGACATCCACGGCGTGTCTCAGCCCACCCCCCAGCGTGGCCGCCAAGATCGCCACTGTGTCCACAAGCTTTTAAACTCTTCGTCTTAAAACTTCCGTGAGCGACACTGTGAGGAAAATAGCCCAGCTAGTCAGAGCCGGCGCAGCCTTAACTTCTTACACATGCCCGGTATGCGGCACGGTCTTGGTAAGACTAAAGACAGGAGAGCTCTACTGTGCAAACTGCGAAAGAACCGTAGTCCTAGTAAAGACAGAGGAGGAGGCCCAGCAGGCGCTTGAGGTGATCCAACTAAGAGAAGTTAGGCGAATCGTATTCGACAAAATACTCCAAATAGGCCGCGAAATTGAGAAACTAGGCGCCTCAGAGATGTTGGACCACCTGCGCTCCATGTCCCTACTGTTGGACATATACGAACGCTTGGCCAAAATACATGGAGAAGTTGAGAAGAAGAAGTAACAAAGAGAGACCTGTAGGGCCGTCTTAACTACTTTTTTGATAAGAGGCTAGTTCAGACAGTAGTCGTGCCGTCAAAATATGTGCCAGTGGAGAGAAGTGGGCTGTGTAGAAGGAGTAGAGGGTGTGGTTGCCCAGGGCGTATACTAGCCAATAGCCGCCGTACGTGGACAGGTATATCAGAGACAGATCGTCTCTTCTATAGAGGGCGTATGCCAGGGCAGCTAAGTACGCCGGCGTCCCCGTGGCGTAGATGTCTGGGTTGACGTAGAGGGCGAAGCTGTTTTGCATGAGGAGCCAGTCGAGCGGACTGGACGCGGTCGGCCCCGGAGGCCTGGACGTGGTGTGCCACGACAACGCGGCTAGGATTTCGTGGAACCATCTTTCTAGTCCCAGTTGCGCCGCGAGGGGGAGGTTGACTAATAAGAATACCGACACTGCCATGAGGACAACTGCCACAAACCTCCACAAGTTTTTCCGCGGGTAGAGATACGCCAGGGCGAAGATGGGGAACGCCCCCGAGTACTTGACGGAGGCGGCTAGGCCAAGGGCGGCGCCCACGCCGAGGGTTCTGCCTGTGACGTAGAAGTAGGCGAGGAGGGCGGTGAAGAGGGCTAGGTAGACGTCCAGCATGGCGATCCCCGCCATTGCCCTAAACGTCGCGTCGAAGAGCATTAAGTACACGGCGGCCAAAGCCCACGCCTCGCCCGCGACTCTCCTCGCCGTTAGGTAGACCAGCACTAGGGTGGCCAGCGCCGCTGCGATGGACGGGATCCTCCACGCCAGAGGCTCGTCTCTCACCGCTATAGCCGCCGCCAGTATGTACTTTACGAGGGGCGGGTGTTCTAGGTTGTAGTAAGTCAGTATGCCCTCCTTGTCGGGGTAGGGGAAGCCTCTCCTGACGTAACACGCTACGTCTCCCTCGACGGTATACGCTTGGATATTTACGTAGTTCTTTACCACGATTGAACGGTTTGTGAGACAGTCGTCTCTAGTTGTAAAATACGGAGACGCGGCTGGGGTCTTGAAGAAGTCGTGTAGAATATTCCGCGCTGACGAGACGTACCACACCTCGTCGCTGATGTATCCAAGCCCTCCGGGCAAGCCGTCTGACCCCGGCAGAGAGGCCACAGAGTAGGCAAAGTACGCCAAGGCGGCCAGCGCTGGTAACAAAAGCCACTTCCACATGCCCCCCACTACGCTCTCTATTTAAAAGTCGACTCAGCGCTGCATACCCTCGTCACCGGTCGTAAGCGGTCGTTTTCATCATGTTTATAAGCTAGTAAAGAAGGTTTTTAAGATGATGATGTGGTTCTTCGACGATTTATGACGGGGCCCCTACCCGTCTGATGGCTATCTTCACCTTCTCGCCTGAGATGTCCCACTCGCGTCCGTTTTCAGCGGCGCCTAGGGCAACTCTGGTTGCCCTTGTCTCTCGTTTGATATAGTCGCCGAACAGCTCCAAGGCCTTTTTTAAATCCTCTGAGTTTGTCTCTACTATTACGTCAATTACGTCGTTGATTTCTAACTGCGCCTCTTTTCTCATCACTTGGACGCGTCTCACGACTTCTCTCGACAGCGCCTCGTAGTAGAGCTCCGGCTCGAGTTTAGGCGGTATACACACCTCTATCCCTGCCTCCTCGGCCTTTATGTAATCCGCTGGACATGCGCCTTCTTTTAACTCCTTGACGTTGCCTAGGTATTGTAGAAGCTCCTTGTATCGGCCCATTAGTTTAGCCCCCTTGACGTACGCCTCTCTTATCGGCCATCGTAGCTTGATACCAGCCTTGTTCCTCGCCTCCGCGAGTACTGAGAAGACTGTAAACAACTCTCTATACGTCTTGACTAAGTCCTCCTCTACTGCCCCGCCCTGTGGGTAATTGGCCAAGTGCACAGACTCAGGCGCGTTGGCCTCAAATTTTCTAACAAAGGCCTGCCACAAATACTCGGAAACATACGGCGTAATCACTGAGGCGAGTATGAGGACGTTTTTCAACACGTGGAACAACACGGCGTATGCGGCGTACTTGTCCTCAGTAGGCTCGTCTTGCCACACGCGCCGCCTCAAGAGTCTGATGTACCTATGGCTTAGCGTCTCTATTACAAACTCCCTCCACAGGTTCGCCGCTTTGTGAAATTCAAAATTCTTTACGTGGTTATAGAAGTCTGTAATTAGTTTGTTTAGCTCTGACAATAGCCACAAGTCTTCTTCTAACGCCTTGTCTTTCCACTGTTCTAGAGGGTATTTGTCCACGGCAAACCCGTCCAGCGCCATGTAGGTGTCTGCGAATTTCACCACGTTCCACAAGATGTTTAAGTCGCTTATTACGTGTTTTACCTCGTCTGGGTCAAAGGCCAAGTCCTCCCATGGGGCGGCCTTTGAGAGTATGTAGAGCCTTACTGGGTCCGCGCCGAATTTTTCAAACAAGTCCTTCGCCCATATGACGTTTCCTTTGCTTTTCGACATTTTTTGGCCGTGTTTATCTAAGATTAGGCCTTGTATTAACACAGTCTTGTAGGGGGCTTTCCCAGTGTATAACATAGACGTGGCTAATAGCGAGTAGAACCACCCCCTAGTCTGGTCTATGCCCTCGGTTACAAAGTCGTATGGGTACAACTTCTGCCACAGCTCAACGTTCCTCTCCCCATCTACGGCGGCTATCCAGGCCACGCCTGAGTCCATCCACACGTCTAGTACGTAAGGCTCTCTAACCCACTCGTCGCAGTCCTCCGTCTTTATGACAACTTGGTCAATCCACGGCCGGTGTACTAACTTGAAGTCGTCTACGGGGGGTAGGTACGCGGCGAGTTTCTTCAGCTCGTCTAGCGACCCTACGACTAAAATCCGGCCGTCTTTTTTACACCTCCAGACCGGCAATGGAGATCCCCACACTCTACTTCTGCTTATGTTCCAGTCACGTGCGTTTTGTACAAACACGTCGAATCTATCCCTCAGTTTTTGAGGCACCACGTTCACCTTGCGAAGTTCTTCGTACATCTTGTCGCGTATTTGAGAAATTGCGATAAACCACTGACGGTCTGCCCTCAGGATTAGCTTCGTCCCACAACGCCAGCAGTGGGGATACTCGTGTTTAATCTTCTCGGCGTGTATTAAAAGGCCCTTGCGCCTGAGGTCTTCTACCACTTCTTTATCTACGTCGTGTACGTACTTACCTGCGTATTTCCCGCCGAGTTCGTTGTATACGCCGTTTACCTCAACGCTGTTTGTAACCCTCAGCCCGTATTTCTTTGCCACTTCGAAATCCTCGGGCCCGTGGCCGGGCGCCATATGCACGAGGCCTGTGCCTTGCTCCAGCGTCACAAACTCGGCAGTTACGACGTAATGAGGCCTAGACGCCCGCTCCGGCACCTCCTCGGCTAGGGGATGGACGTACCTCCACCCACTTAGCTCCCGTCCCCTCTTAACTTCTACAACCTTCCAACTCTTTATCCCCCACAGCTCCATTAGACGAGGTACAAGAGCCTCAGCTACCCACCAATACTCCCTACCTTGGCTAGTTTCAACCTCTACTTTTGCATATGTATAATCTGGATGCACCGCCACGGCCTCGTTGTCTACAATTGTCCAGGGAGTGGTGGTCCATATGACTAAGTACTCGCCGTCGGCCCCCTCTACTCTAAACTTGACATATATCGAGGGGTCTTCCCTCTCGTCGTATCCCAACGCCACCTCGTGGTCGCTTAGCGAAGTCTCGCAACGTGGACAAAACCACAACACGCGGTAGTCTTCTACAAGCAGCCCCCTTTCGTAGGCCTTTTTTACAATACGCCACGTGTACTCTAAGTACCGCGGCCGCCTAGTCTCGTAGGCGTTGTCAATGTCAAGCCAGAGGCCGAGCCTCCTGGTGCCCCACTCCTGCCACTCTTTGAGGTACTGGTCCACCAACGCGTTGCACTCCAGCGCAAACTTTTCTAACCCGTAGGTCTCGATGTCTTTCTTACTCCTAAGCCGCAGCCGTTTTTCCACCTCCCACTCAACCGGCATCCCCTGCATGTCCCAGCCGCCTTGCACCCAGACGTCGTAACCCAACAGTCTGTAAAACCGCAACACCACATCTTTGTAAGTCCTGCCGCGGACGTGGCCTACGTGCGGCATGCCGTTTGTAGTAGGCGGCCCCTCTAGAAAAGAATACCTAGGGCCTCCCCGCGGCTGCTTCCATTTTTCAAAAATCGCCTGAGACCGCCAGAACTCTGTAACAGTTTTTTCTACCTCATGGGGCCTATACGCGGGGCCTAGTTTAAAATCCCCATGTTGCGTCATAGTAGCGCAGTTTTAAAAACTTTATTAATTTCCCCGGCAAGCTACTTTTAAAGAAGTTAAATAACGTGAAAGTGGTGGAAGAGGCCCTATACCTCCTCGTCGTCTCCGCAGTGGCGTCAATGCTAATGTTGACGTTGTCGCTCCTCTTCCCATACGACGAGCTGTACAAGATAATAAGCGGCATTGAGTCGGACTTGGGATACATGTGGCGCTACGTGGGCGAGGTATGAGATTCCTATACCACTTGGTAATGGCGTTATTTGCCTTGGCAGAGCTGTACCTGTTATACACGGCGTTTTCTCACATCAAGGCGCTTTCTACCATCTTTAGATGAATATCTTAGAAGCGGTCTTCACTATAATATTATTTACTCTCAGCTTCTTGTTATTATTCTACTTAAATACGGTTGTGTTAAAACTGCTATATGATAAATATGTATTCGAGGCGACGAGACACGCCACATGCGCCAACAAGTCGGCCACCGGCGGCATTGTGGTAGCCATGTGCATAAGAGTAGTGTACAACGGCTCCCTAGCGCCTGTGTTTTATAATGTGACCTACCCCACGCCTTCGTAAACGAGGTTCCCATCCTCGTCAAGTCGTTTTCTAATTTTCTTATCAGCCACTAGTCTTTCCACAGCCCTGAGGAGGTCTGCCGTGGCGACGCCTTTCGACTTAGCCCACTTAAGAACCTCGTCTTTTGTAGCTCTTCCCCTAGATTTGATAAATGCGTATAACTCATCGGATGCATCCCTCCTCTCTGCCTTCTGCTCTTGCTTCGACTCGACGAAGTCGAATAACGTGGGTCCTCTTTTCTCCTCTCGTCTTTTCATAACGAGAATAATGCATATATCTTATTTAAAGTACATTCTGCGTCTACTCGAAATAAGTTGTGCGGCGGCTCTGTCTTTGCGCACTCCTTTACAATTACCTTGTCGAACGTCACGTAGTAGCTACTCCCTATCTTTACGCCAACTTTTGACAGGTAGTTTCGGATAGCCTCCTCCAACGGGTCTGCCGCCCATTTGTAAATAGCCCCATCTTTTTCCACGGCTCTTAAGTCTGCGGCTATTTGTAAAAGGGTCCTAAAGGCCACTTTGTTAATCCAAGCAGTGGGCGAGACCTGCCTTAGACTTATGTTGGCCTTCTCATAAAGTTGCTGTTGGTCGACGGCACCGACCTCTCTTATCAAGTCGACGAGTAGTCTATACTGAGGCGCTCTTTGATAAAACAACGCGTGGTACACAGCTATTCCCACGGCTTCTCTAAAGGTCACCAACTGCCTGCCCAGAGGCGTCAGTTCCACAACTTCTCCACGCGTCTCCACGACGCCCAACCTCTCAAAAAATCTCGTAATGTCCCCACGCCCTCTTCCAATCTCCAGCCCCCCTTCTCGTAACATGTTTA
>JAVZUI010000045.1:0-14523 GCA_038879095.1 Pyrobaculum sp.
CCCGAGAGGTCCAGCCTATCCCCAGACACCCCCACCAAAAAGACGTCGCCTTCTATCTTCAGCCCCGACAGGTCCACGTCCCCCTCGACCCCGTGAAGGACAAGCGAGTAGAACCGCCCACCGGCCCTCACCCCGCCCCTTACCCTGTCCACCACCACCTCCCCAGCCGCCTCGGCGCCGCCTAAGTCCACCTCCCCCCTCACGTCCCCCACGTAGACATGCCCGCCTGCCCTCGCCCCAGCCAGGGAGACCCTCCCGGAGACCCCCGACGCCACCAGCGAGTCGAACCTTGCGGAAGCCATCGAGAGGTCCCCAGCCAGCTGGTCCACGTATATGTGGCGGAAGCGGGACCCCTCCCCGTAGACGCCGCCCCTCACGCTGTAGACGTAGAGGTCAACCCCCCTCGCCCCCCTCACGTCCACGTCGCCCACAACGAAGTAGACAATAAGCGGGCCGTGGATGCGGGCGCCGGAGAGCCTAGGCGGCGTGTCTGTCACCTCGCCCCCCGGCAGGTTGCACCTCTCGCAGTCAGCCACAAAGACCAGGCGCGAGCGGCACCTGCGGTCTTTTGCACACGCCGGGTCGTGGTACGGGCAGAGGCCAGAGGGGCCCGCAGGCCGCCCACAGAAACAAGCCATGGGCAGAAATATGTGCCAAATATATCTACAACCTAGGCGGGCTTAGAAAACAATAACCGACCTGCCGACAGTTCTACCCTCTTTTAAATCATTAAAAGCCCTATTTACATCCCCCTCTTCAAACCTATACTTTTTAGTCACGACACTTACATAGTCAATCTTTTTCAACCTCGCCAACCTTACGACGTCTATCTGGTCGGCGAGGCTCCCAGTAAAAGTAGTGACAATACTAGCCTCTCTCCTAATCAAAAACTGGATAGGTACAGCTACCTCTCTATCCATCAGCCCCACCAGGTTATAAACGCCTCTCGTCGACAACATGCCGCTATAGAGACGGACAGTAGAGCTGGTAGAAACAAAATCCAGCACCGCCTTCAACCCCCTATCCCCCACCAGCCTACTCAGCTCCTGAGCCGCGTCGGAAGCCTTTATGTAAGTAATCGAGGGGACAAGCCTAGACGCAAAATCTAAAGCCTCCTCCCTCACGTCCACCGCTATAACGTTCGCCTCGGGGAGCATCAACTTAGCCCACTGAATTGCGTAAAGCCCCAAGCCGCCCAGCCCCACGACCAGCACAAAGTCGCCGGGCTTTACAAACTTCCTAACCTTATTAACGGCGTTGTACGAAGTCAAGCCGGCACACCCCAGAGGCGCGGCGCTCTCCACATCCTCAAAACCCACCAGCGGGATTACGTACTTGTAATGAGGCACCACGACGTACTCCTGCAAGCCGCCCTCCACGTCAAACGCATACCTACGCCTCCTAGCCGCAAGTTGCGTATAGCCCTCCAAGACATTTTCATCAACCTCATCCGCGGGCTGCCAGGCATAGACCAAGACCGGCACCCCCTCCCTCACCTCCTCAGGCACATAAGGCCCCCTCTCCACAACCACGCCGACGATCTCATGCCCAACAACCCAGGGAAGTCTCTTAGGCATCCCCAACGCGGCGAAGTCGCCCCGCCACAGGTGCAAATCGGAGTGGCACACGCCCACAGACCTAGTCCTCACCAAAACCCCATAGGGCGGAACCGGGGGAGTGGCCACCTCGCCTATTTTAAAAGGCCCCCCAACTTCGTAGAAAAGAGCAGCCTTATGAACCGCCATAAGAAAATTAAATTAACATTATTTAAATTTATAATGATAATTTATTAAGACAAACCATCTCACCACTATGACCCTAAAAAACGGCGTGTTAGTAGACCTAACCACCCGCACAGTCAAACGCCTCGACGTAGAAAAGCCGTCGAGGGCCTTCTTAGGAGGCAGAGGCCTGGGCACCTACCTCCTCTGGACGCTCAGAGGACATCTGGCAGACCCCCTCTCAGGAGAAAACCCCCTAATATTCGCCTCCGGCCCCCTCACCGGGACGGGGGTGCCCATGTCCGGACGCGCCGCGGCGGTGTTTAGATCCCCCCTCACCGGGATCCTCGGCGCCTCAAACCTCGGCGGGAAGCTGGGCCCCGTCATGCGCTACAGCGGAGTAGACGCCCTAGTAGTGGTGGGAAAGGCCGAGAGGCCAACATACCTACTAGTCCACGAAGGCGGGGTGGAGTTCAGAGACGCCGCACACCTCTGGGGAAAAGACGCCATAGAGACCGAGGAGGCTCTGCTAAGAGAACATGGAAAAAACGCCGCGGTGCTGGCCATCGGGCCGGCGGGGGAGAACTTGGTAAAATTCGCCTCGATAAACCACGACCTGTGGAGACAGTTCGGGCGGACCGGGGGAGGCGCCGTCATGGGCGCGAAGAGGCTAAAGGCCGTGGTGTTTATACCAGAGAAGAGAGAGGTCCCAGTGGCGATGCCCAACAAGCTAAACGAGTTTTTAAGGTCGTTCACCCCCTACTTTGTAAAAGAGAAGAGCGTCAAGGCGCTTTTCGAAGGCGGGACCCCCAGGCTTGTGGAGCTGGCAAACCAAATGGGCTTCTTCCCCACCTACAACTGGACCGCCGTGTCGATGCCCGGCTGGGAGAAAATCGCCTGGCCGTCGTTTAGGCAGTACTTCATAAGGCCACTGGCGTGTATACACTGCCCAGCCGCCTGCCACAGATACGTAAAGTCGAAGAAATACGGCGTGGAGGTAGACATAGAGTACGAGACCATATTCGCACTCGGCGGGCTGACGGGGTGCGCCGACCCCGACGAGTTGATAAAACTAAACGACTTGGCAGACCGCCTCGGGATGGACACCATCTCGCTGGGAGGCGTACTCGCCCTAGCCATAGAGGCCTCCAAGAGAGGCAAAATCGACGGGCTGGAGTGGGGTTGCGAAGGCCTCGCCAAGTTGATAGAAGACGTTGCCCACCGCCGCGGGGTAGGCGACGTGCTAGCCGAGGGGGTGAAGACGGCGGCGGAGAGGCTTGGTGTGGAAGACGCGGCGGTCCACGTAAAGGGGCTCGAGCCCGCCGGCTACGACCCCCGCGTGCTGAAAGGAATGGCGCTGAACTACGCCGTAGGCTACAGAGGGGCAGACCACCTAGCCACAATGGCATACGCCATAGACATCGGCGGATACGCAGGAGGGCCGCAGAGCCTAGACGAGGAAAAAGTGGCGGCGGTGGCCCACATGGAAGAAGTATCGGCGCTGTTAGACTCGTTGGTGATGTGCAAATTCGGCCGGGGGGTGTACGACTTGCTCCCAGGCGGCAGAGGCCTAGAGACAATAGCCCAGCTAGTGACCTACGTCACGGGGGAGGAGTGGACAGCCCAGAGGCTGAGAGAGACGGCGCTGAGGATAATAAACCTCACCCGCGTCTTAAACCTAAAAATGGGCGCTGAACCCGACGCCCTCCCCCAGAGGTGGTACAAGCCAGTCGCCTTCGAGGGCAAGACCTATCAGCTCACACGAGAAGAGGTTGAAGGCGCGCTCAAAAAGTACTACGAGCTCAGAGGCTGGGACGAGAGGGGCATCCCACGCCCCGAGACGCTGAAGCGGCTGGGCTTAAGCTTTTTAGACACGTCACAACGTAGTACGGATGAAGAGCCGGAGTACCACCGACGGTGAGGAAACCCCGCCCCACACACAGACATGAACGTTGTAGATGCATTATCGTCCTTTTGCCCTCTGCCAAGGATGGCGCCTGTCGTAACGTTTTTGATTTTTAACTAGTGTTGGCTTTTATGGTCTGCCAAGGACCCGTCGAGGTGGTCCACGAGCCGTTGGCCGACTATCTGCGCGGACTGGGCACGCGGGGCGTCTTGAGGAGCGTCTTGTTGGCATCTGCCTTTATTAGGTACGACGGCTTGAGGACGGTGGCCGATGCTCTGGGCGGCTTTGGCGGCGCCGTGGAGCTGAAGGCGGTTTTCAAAGAGGCGACGCCCAAGGTTTATAGGCACTTAAGGGAGCTGGGGTTTGACGTGAGGGCGAGCGAGAGGCTCCACGCCAAGTTCTACCTCTTCGTCTTCGAGGAGGAGTACGTAGCCGTGGTGGGGTCCTCCAACCTCTCGACGCGTGGCCTTGTGACCAACAGAGAGGTCAACGTGGTCATTAGGGGGAGCGTGGGCGACCCCCTCTACCGATGCCTACGGGCCTTGTTCGACGAGCTTTGGGCCGAGTCGAGGCCCCCCACCCCCGACGACCTTAGGCGCGTGAGGATTAGGAGGGCCGCCAGGGAGAGGTCGCTCCTCGCCGAGATTGACGCGGCGCTGAGGAGGATGCTCGGCGTCGAGGTGGAGCCCGGCGGAAGCAGGCGGGAGACCATACCCGCGGTATATAGGGGGCTTGCGAAGTTTAGGGAGAGGGCCGAGGAGGCCGGCCTGGTGGAGGAGGAATACGTCAGGAGGTACGTGGCGGAGATGTACGGCGGCGTCGATAAGCTCGGCGAGCTGGTGGCGGGGCTGTGCAAAAAGGCGCCGGGGGCCTACCTCCTCGACGTGCCATGTCTGTTGGTATACGCCGCTTACGAGGCTGTCCAAGGGGCAAGGAGGCGAGGCGTCGTGTTTCAAACAGGCGTAGACTTCTACAGGGCGGCCTTGGAGAAGGCGGCCGGCCTCGCCGAGAGGGCGGGAGGCGCCGTTAGGCAACTGGTCTACGACGAGCTGCAAGGCCTCGACAACGACAGGGAGTACAGACAACAGGTGGTGGAGCGTAAAATTGGCGCCGCCATCCTGCCCCTCGTCCTGGCCCTCCCTCAGGGCTGCAGGGTGGACTTTGAAAAAATCGGCGGCCGGAGGGTGAGGAAGATAGTCTGCACGTAGCTGTTTTAAAGAAGCCTCATGTCTGTGGCGAGGCTCCGCGTGGTAAAGGCCCGCTCTCCCTTCACTAGGGCGAGGGTGCCCGCCCTATTCGGCCAGGTGGACTTCCAAGGAGCCTTGGTGGTAGACGTGGGGGCGGGGTACGGCGCAAAGGCCGAATACGCCGTGAGGCGGGGGGCGCGGTGTGCGGTTCTCATCGACGTAGACGTCGACGTGTTGAGGGGGAGGGGTGGCCCCCACTTCGACAGTGTTGCCGCAGACGCCCACATGCTCCCCCTGAGGGGCTGCTCGGCAGACGTCGTCGTATTCTGGAACGTCCTCCAGTTCCTCCAAGACGAAGACAAGGCGCTTGGCGAAGTGGCGAGGGTCTCAAGGCGCTACGTCCTCCTCTCGGTGTACAAGACGGCGAGGGGTAGGTGGTACACCTGGGGCCAGTTCTTGGAGTTGGCAAACAGACTGGGGAAGCCCGTCTACACTAGACGCGGAGGCACACAGTACCAAGCGGTCGTAAGCCGAGCGGCCTCCGAGTAGGGGTTGGCAGAGGCGTGGGGCGTGCTTATAACTCTCACACATCTACCTACTGTGACGGCTGTTTTGGACAAGGTGAGAGAGGCGGTGGCGCAGTGCGCCCCCGGCGGACTGCGCGCCGCTGTGGTGAAGTGCGGCGACTTGGCCGGGCGAAAGCGTTGCGGCCCCGGCGTCTATGTGTTTTTCGACGAGGAGTGGGTGTACTACGTGGGGGAGTCCGCCGACGTGTGTAGGCGCCTGGGGGAGCACTGCGAGGCGCATATAGGCGGCTCCGAAGGCGTTGTCAGATTTTTGGCGTACCTCCTGGACAGGGCCTGCGAAACGAGGGGAGAGTGGCTGGGCAAGCCGCCGGCGGAGGTGGAGAGGTGGCTTAAGGAGAGGTTGCTCAAGCCCTTTATCCACGGCTTGAACATCTACGTGGCGTCTGGCGAGGGCATTGGAAAAGACCTGCTTCGCGGTGTGGAAAAATGTCTGAGAGAGAGGCTGAGGCCGTTGTTAAACCCGGCTTAGCGAACCGCCGCAGTCTTCGCGGGGTCTCTACGGCGCCGGGGGCCGCCGTTGGGTACATACAGCTCTTCAACGTCACAGTGATACACGAAGACTCCAAATACCCCACAGCCGCTAAGCTAGACGCCTACTCCAGCTACAAAGACAAAATCGCCGTGTTGGTATACGGCCAGAGGCGGTTCAGCACTTCGGCCTTCACAGCCACAGCAGCCCGCGCAGGCTGGGTATACGTAACCCACGACACGTTGCCAAACCCATGGGACACGTTGTCAAAATACCTCTACAACATGGCCAAGCTACTAGGCTGTTAAAAACCCACGCCAGGCGGCGCCGCTAGGCCCACACGCGCCTGCTTACCCCCAGGCGGCCGCCGGGATTATTAAGACGCGGGGACTGGGACGTACGTCTGCTTTTCACAGATTCGCACGTCGTGGCGTTGGCTGCTCGGCCTCTTGGCGGGAAAGCCTCCGTGTTGGGCGTCTGGATTTTCCTCCATTTACTCGAGGCCCCATTTGCCTGTCGACTTGACGGTTTTGAGGACTTGTCTAGTGGTAACTGCCGAGAGCGCCACCAGCCCGGCGGCGATTAAGGTGCCGACGGTTAGTGTGAATAGGGGGTCTAGTAGCCACTGTCCAGTGGCTGAGTAGATTACAGGCGCCACGACGTATTGGAAGGGGGAGTACGTAAAGGCGCGTGCCACGTCTTGGGGCATTAATGTTGGGGGTATCATGCCGCCTGACGCGGGTACGACTAGCTGGACTACGTTGGCCGCGACGGAGGGGTTTCTCAACCTCATGAATAACGAGGCTGTTGCCGACACTACCGCCGACGAGGAGGCGATGAATAGGGCGAGGGCGGCGGCGAAGAAGTGAGGCTGTTCAAGAGGGGGGAGGCGGCTGAAGAGGAAGTAGAACACGGCTACTTGGGCAAGTACAGATGGCGTTGCCAGCGCCGCCGACGCCGTTGACGACGCCATTAGGTACAGGTGGAGCTTCTCGGGAGTCGCCGCGATGTAGTCCAGTACTCCGTTTCTCACGTAGTCGTTGATTGTAGCGGCGGTCCACGTCTGGGAGGAGAATATTGTGAACACCACAAGGCCCCAGAAGAGGTGTCCGGCAGGCTCGGCCGCAGGCTCGCCGTACCACAATATTGCCAACATGAGGACGACAAGCCACATGGCGGAGGAGAGCACCTCGGCGGCGAAGAACAGCGGCGTCCTGAAGCTCATCTTAGCCTGTAGCCACGCCTCGCGGGCTACTCTACCAAACATGGTAAAGCCCCGTCTTCTTGAATCTAGTCATCAAGAGGCTCCACAATACGGCGCCGAGAGCGAAGTAGAACAAATACCCCGCCAGCCGCCCCCAGAGGGCCATTGGAATGTATATGCCAGAGGCCACCGACATGGCCAACTCGGTCCACACGCGGAAGGGGAGCAAGTCGGCAAGAAGCCGAAAAGCCCTCGGCAGAATTTCCACGGGGTACAACATGCCGCCGAACATCGCGATGGTGGGATTTAGCACATTTGTCAGAGGAGAAGGCGTGCGCACCAAGGGCAGCAGATAAGAAAAGGCAAGCGACATGCCCACCAGGGGCAACGACGTGGCCGCGGCGACAAGCCCGGCGACTAGCGTAAAGACCCCGTATTCAACCCCCTTTACCACTGCCGCCACTACTGCAGACGCCGAGACGAAGCCGAGGCCAAAGACGGCTAGTTGCACAAGGTAAAAAGCCATCAAGACCGACAGAGGACGCGCAGGCGAGGCGGCTAGGTACTCCAGCTGGCCTCCCGACATTAAGGAGTAGAGGTCCCACACGACGCTAGACGTGGCGACTTGCGCCAACATGAACAACGATAAGCCCACTGTCTGGTAGAGGAATTTATCCAAGTCCACGCCGCCTGTGACGGCCCAACCAGCGGCTAGAAATACAGCCGAGATGAAGGGCGACAGCAGGGAAAAGCTAAAAGAAAGTAGGTAATACCGCGAGACGTACCTCGCCGCTAGGTACAGCCCAGCCCTCATGCCCCGCCCAGAAGCTTAACCACCACCTCTTCTAGCGATGGCGCATCCACACGCGCCTCCACTAATGAACAACCCCGAGAAGCCGCCTTCTCTAACAAAGACGTCAAGACAGCCCCGCCGCCCTCTTCCACGAAGTCCACCTCCTCGCCGCCGCAAACCGCCCTCACCACGGCCCTAGGCCTAAAACCCAGCTTATACTTAAGCTCCTCAGGCGCCCCCGCCGCCACCACTCTGCCCCCCACGATAATCGACACCTTGTCAGACAGCTCCTCCACCTCGTATAAGTTATGCGACGTGAAAATTATAGTCCTCCCCTCCCTCTTCATGGCTTTGATCGCCTCCCTAATGCGCCTAGCCGCCACCGGGTCCAATCCTACGGTAGGCTCGTCGAGGAGCAACTCCTGCGGATCGTTGATAAGGGCCTTTGCAAGCCCAAGCCTGGCCTTCATCCCCATGGAATACTCCTCGTAAGGCCTGCCCCCCGCCTCCGACAGCCCAACCAACTCCAAAAGCTCTCTCGCCCGCCTCGCCGCCTCCCTCCTACCAAGGCCGTATAGCATGCCGTAGTAGACAAGGTTCTCTAAACCAGAAAGCCGGCCGAAAAAGCCCCTGTCTGGGTACAACATAACCCCCACAATTCTCTTCACCTTGTCAGCCTCCCCAACCACGTCAAACCCGCCAACATACGCCTCGCCCCCATCAGGCAGCAGAAGAGTAGCCAAGATCTTCACTAAAGTAGTCTTACCCGCCCCGTTTGGACCCACCAGCGACAACAAACGCCCCCTCTCCACCTCCAAGTCCACGCCAGCCAAAGCCTCCACCACCTTGGCGCCACTCCTTAAAAACCCCCGCCTCTCCCTACTCACATACCTCTTACGCAATCCCCTACAAACCACAAAACCCACGGGAAGACAGATCACGGCCATATAAAAACATTAATGTAAAATTTACACTACATAAAAGAGACCATCAAGTAAAATCAAATTTACTAAAATACCATCAACACATATAAAGAACACCTACACACAACAACTCGCAGACACCCCACTCAAACACGGCACACACCTCTCTGCCGGTAAAAGACATAAATCAAAACAGTGAGAGAAACGTGGAGGAGATCGTCGAGGCCTTTGAAGAGGCGAGGAGGGTTAGGAGGGAGATGGCCGACTGGGCCTTCATAGAGTCTCTCCCGCCTAGGCTTAAAGCCGCCGTTAAGTTCTTCGTAGAGACCGGCGATTTTAGAGTGGCGCAGGTGTTGGCAGGGCTGGACTTCGAAGACTTTAGAGAGCTGTTGCGCAAGGCGCGGGTCCCCATCGTGCTGTAAGGGCCGTCCCGACCTTTCGAGAGGAGTTGCCTGCGTCGGCGGGGCTCAGCGGCAGATTCCCCTCTTCTCTGGGGGGAGGAGCTTGGCTATTATTCTGCATGTGAATACGGCGGCTGTCCTGTCGTCTGGTATGTCGCCGAAGTAGCCCTCTGGGTCGGGGCCGTTGTACTGGTATTTGTGTAGCTGGAGGGCGATGGCAGTCAGCCCCGCGGCGTCTTCGACGCCTCTCTCCGAGAGGAAGGCGGCTAGCTGGGCCATCCGAGACGTAGGCACGAGGGAGATGACGACGTCCACCTCGTCTACCTCCACCACGTCCTCCCCCAGCCTTATCCGCCGTGACCCGGGGAAGAGGGCTTTCAACTCCTCTCTGTAGTCAGCCAGGAGATATCCCATGTAGGCTTTCCATGCCTGAAAGGCCTTGCCGGCGGCGTTTCTTAAAAGGCCCTCCTCTAAGAATTCAACCGCCAGCTGGGCCTCCACCATGGCCTCCCTCAGCCTTGCCTCTTTGTACTTCGAGAGGTCGCGCCAAGGCTTGGCGAGGAGGGGAAACTCCATGTGAGAACCCGCGGGGGGAGTTAAAAATTTGCCGCCTCATGATTCACCGACCCCTTTAAGGCGACGCCGTTTGTATGGCCAGTTGGGCGCGGCGTGGGTGAAGAAGGACATAGGCCATTGTCGAAGTTGGCAGCAGAGGAGCTTGGGGGAAGTCTCGCCGTGAGCGCGGCGGTTGTGGAGCTACTCCGCCGCCTTGTCTTGATCTGCGGCGTCTAGGTACATTGACGCCAGAGCGACGGCGAGGGGGTCGGCGGAATACCTCTTACGCCGCGACCCCGACGCCTTCACAAGGCCCTTCTCCTCCAGCTCAGATAGGTGCCTATACACCGTAGAGGTGTCTAGGCCCAGCGCCTTCGCCAGCTCGTCCGCATCCGCCTCTCTTGTAAGCGCCGCCAAGACTCTCAGCCTCGCCTTGGTCAACCCCCCGATGTCCGCCATATAAGACAAGGCGGTGACGTCGACTGGGGTGGCCGAGAACTCGGGCACTACGTAAATCCTCGCCTTTTTCAAAGCCGATGCCACGAAAGCCAGGATGACCAACAGCCTAGGCCCCCCGGCAAGGGCCACGGCGTCGTAACTCAGCTGAAAAATCTGCCGAAGCCCCAAGGTCAAGTCCCTCAAGTCCACTGGGTAGTCCACCCCCCTCTTAAGAGCCCTAACCACGTCTCTCACAGTGGCCTCAGACTTGGCGTCCCCCTCAGATCCCGTCACCCCCCTCAAGAGGAAGACCTCAGACGCGTTGATGTTAGCCAGCGCCCTCACCACAAGGTCGGCATCGAAGCCCACAGTCACGGCAAGGCGCATTAACGGTAATACACCTCCTTTTTAAAAATGTGGCGCCGGCCCGCAGTCCGAAGCCGGCCTCAGTAAGGCGCCGAGGCGCCTTTAAACTGCAGGCAAGTGCAGTTTAAACACTTATCAGTGCAGTATGTCATGTATAATACCTAGAGATTATTGAAACTTTGTGTTAACTCTCATGGAAATAGCTAGGTATTTGAAAAGAGTAAAGGTAGTAGGCGGCCACGGCGAGGTTTCGACGGAGCTGAGAGGCTGGAGCTACGACAAACCCCCCGTGAAGCCCGCCGCCTACCTCGGCCTCGCCCTATCCGACTTCGCATACCGCTACTGCCCCACGGGGAGGAACCTCTACCTTAAGTACGTGCTGGGCGAGAGGGGCCAGGCCAACAAGACGCTGGCGGAGGGGCAGTACCTACACGCCGCCCTTTTCAAAGCCGTGGAGGACTACAAGAAGTACGTATACGCAGGCCAGCCCATGTCGCCGTCCTTCGAGGGGGTGCCCGACGAGGTGAGGCCCAAGGCAGAGGCGCTTTATAAATACGTCGCGGCTAGGCTACTGGGGGAGCACCACTACGTCCTGGCCAGCAGGACGGCTAGGAGCAGAGACGCCGCAGTGCTCTACGCCGCGCCGATATACACACAAGTCTCAGTAGACGGCTACCCCCTGGGCCTAGGGACGGTGGTGGCGGACGGAGTGGCGCTGGGCGCCGTGGTGGAGTTCAAATTCGGCCCCTCGCAAAACGTCGAAGCGGCCCTGGCTGGATACGCCATGGCCATAGAGGCCGAGTGGGGCGTCCCAGTGGACTACGGCATACACGTACAAGTGTCGGTAAACCACACCGTGGAGTACAAAGCCGCCGCCTACTTCCTCGGCGACGACGCCAGGTCCAAGTTCCTAGAACTGAGAGACGACGCCGTAGACGTCGTCGCCTCTGGCAGAGACCCAGGCCCCGCCGGCGAGTGCCCAAAGGCGTGCCCCTTCTACTCGACGTGCCATGCAGATCGTAGTCGCTAGCTACGGGACAAAAATAGCGGTGAGGAGAGGATTGTTAGTAGTGAAAGGCAGAGACGGCGCCAGGGAGTACCCCCTACACGAAGTAGACGAAGTGCTCCTACTCACCGGGGGCATTTCCATAACGACGAGGGCCTTGAGGGCCCTCCTCCGCGCCGGGGCCACCGTGGCGGTGTTCGACCAGAGGGGGGAGCCGCTGGGAGTCTTCATGAAGCCCGTGGGAGACGCCACAGGCGAGAAGAGGAGGTGCCAATACGCCGCGGCGCACAACGGCAGAGGCCTAGAGGCGGCGAGGAGGTGGGTCTGGAAAAAGATAAGGGGGCAACTAGACAACGTAAAGACCTGGCGTAGGAGGCTCGCCCGCTACGGCCAATACGTAGAGCAGATAGGCAAGGCGCTGGAAGCGCTGAGGGTTGCGCCGGGGCCTAGGGAGGTCATGGAGGCCGAGGCGGCCGCCGCCGAGGCCTACTGGGAGGCGTACGCAGAGGTGACGGGGTTCCCCGGCAGAGACCAGGAAGGAGGCGACCCAGTCAACGCCGGGCTCAACTACGGATACGGCATACTAAAAACGCTGTGCTTCAAGTCGCTGTTGCTAGCCGGCCTAGACCCATACGTGGGCTTCCTACACGCAGACAAGTCGGGGAGGCCCTCCCTAGTCCTAGACTTCATGGAACAGTGGCGCCCCCGGGTAGACGCGGTCGTGGCCAAGGCCGCAGGCCAGCTAGAGACAGAAAACGGCCTCCTCAACCACAAGTCCCGCCTAGCCCTAGCCGCCGCGGTGCTAGAAGAATTCGGCGCCGGGAGGAGGCCGGTGTCGGCCGAGATACACAGAGAGGCGAGGGCCCTCGCCAGGTGGCTATGTACATAATCGTGGTATACGACATCTCGGAAAACGACGTGAGGACCAAGGTGGCGGACGTCCTCAGGGCATACGGCTTGGAGAGAGTACAGAGGTCGGTATTCGTCGGCAGGCTACCCCCCGCCCTGGTAAAAGAACTGGCGGAAAAAATAAGCCGAGTAGTCAAAGGCGCAAACGCAGACGTGGCCATATTCAAAGTGGACAAGAGGGTCATAGATACCGCCCTGTGGATAGGGGCCAGGCCCCCCAGGGGAAATGTCCAGCTACTCTAAGCCCCCCAGCGGCAATACGCCGCCCGCCCCCCGTTGCATCAACCCGTCGCTGATACGCCAGTATTTATACTGCCCAGCCGCGGCGTACTACATAATCACAGGCGCCGCCGAGCCCCCCACAGAACGCATGCGAAAAGGCAAGGAAAGGCAACCCGAGGCCGTGGAGGCCGTGGCCAAGGCCCTCGGCGCCGAGAGAGTCGAACACAGCCCACGCCTAGAGGGACACGGAATATGCGGAGTAGTAGACGCAGTGGTGTGGATAAGGGGCAGGCCGGCCCCCCTCGAGGTAAAATACGCCACGCCCCCACGCCGCACCCCCACAAGCCACAAGGCACAAGCCGCCTCATACGCCCTAGCCGCACAGGGCACATACCGCAAAGCCGTAACCACAGCCTACATCTACTACGCCGAGGCAGGGCAGATACGCGCGGTGCTTCTCACCCAAGACCTAAAAAACCTAGTCCTCCACACGGCACAGCAGATAGAAAAGATATACAGAGGGTGGACCCCACACCCACAACCACACCCCACAAAATGCCAAGGATGCTGGTACAAAAAATACTGCGGACACACCGACACAAAAGTCGAAACAATATAAGGCACACACCGGCAGAAACTTCTACCATCAACGCCGCCTTCGTACACAGACCAACAAACTACCCAAGAGACGTAGAGTGGCGATTATTGCGCCGTACTTAAACCCACAGGCAAAGCGACTCCATACTAAGCTAAACCCGCCAACCCTCCAGCGCCCCCACTTACTGTCCTAATATAACAACAACATAACGATATTCTCACTTCTAGTAACCACGTTTACTACTGCTAACAGGCCATGGGCTAACGTAAAGTAGGAACTTATGCAACTATGTAGGCGCGAGGTGTGGTATCTTCAAGCCTTCTTGGCGTCTTTCCAGGATTAGTTGCTCAACAACCCCCGTGAGACAAGCGCCGATACATACGATACGCAAACAGAAGAAATAACAAGGCAAAGAAATGAGACCAATAGCAAAAATAAATACAGACCAAGAGGGGACTACGCCCTCGCCGAGAGGCATTTTCACGCTATACAAAAAGGTGAAAGGCTCACGCAAGCCCCATGAGTTAAAACTCACAGCACACAGCACTTAAAAACTACTCCGAGCCGCTACTAAGACAAACCTGCTACTATCGACCTCTCGACGTCCCGCAATCCACACCTACAGCAGACTCCACTTCTAAGGCAGACCAGTGGTAGTTTTCCATATTCAACACCTACGGCCGAACGCTATACTACGTAGTCCGCCGCGACCACTATATACCGTATATATTTTTCGGCGTTTTTAAAACGTCGTGCAACTTGCTCTTTTCAAACGTCAATATTTCTACTCTCTTCGGCGTGCGGCGTTTATAAATGGCGGAGATCCAATTTAAAAAACGTCGTGCAAAAACAAGGCGGACGGCGCCGCCGAGAAAGAAAAACACGCCTTCAACTCTCAGACCCACGTCGGCGGCGCCAAGAAAACAACAAAACCACCGCAAAGACAAGCCAAGAAGAGGACAAGAAAAAAGAAGAACCACCCAGAGAAAAACTTAAAAACCCACAAAAACAAACAACCAGAAAACCCAGAATCTCAAAAAGAGGATTGAAAGTGAATTCATTGAATTCATGGACAAGAACAAATACCAGATAGAATCTCAAAAAGAGGATTGAAAGAGTACAATGGCAACTGTTTGCACCGCATCTCTACAACGTAATTTTGAATCTCAAAAAGAGGATTGAAAGAAACATCGGCGAGTGTGGATTCTTCAATGATGTATCTACCTTCGAATCTCAAA
>JAVZUI010000046.1:0-14090 GCA_038879095.1 Pyrobaculum sp.
AGTAGCCCACCGTGTAGACCCTCATGTACTTTTAATACGTCATGTTTTTTAACTGGCTGTCCCTATACACTGTGAAAAACCTTGTGCTAATGCTGGCGGTTGCAACAGCGGCATTATTGACGTCGCTCCTCAGCGCCCCCGCCTCGGCGCCCGCCGCCGTCAAGCCGGCCACGGCTGAGACACCCGCCGATTCAGCGCAAGTAGTCCCGACGGTCTTTAATGAAGACAGAGGCGTCGCCACGCCGCTTATAGCTGAGATCTGCGCCGGATGTAAGTCCGCGCATGTCGCCTCAACGCCCCATGTGGTCGAGTGGCAGGCAGGACGTATTAACATATCTACCCGATCATATGACGCCGGTAGTTACCTCGTCTGCGGCGCCACGCCTAGACCGCTTTACGTCAACATAAGCACCATATGTAATATTGCGTTAAGGGGAGGTGCTAACGTAAGCACGTTGGAAGTCTCGACCGTCGGCGTGGGAGAGCGCACGGAGTGGCTACGTGTTGTTTTTCTCGCCGGGGGCTCTGTTGCATACGTCCTTGGCCTCTTCTTGGCTTTGTGTAGGGGGGCTGTCTGTCTTTTGAGGAGGCTTAGGGCTCTCCTCGCCTTCTCGGCCGCGTCTTTTCTCTACGGCTTGTCTGCTTTTCTAGCCCACCCCGTCTCCGCGATATTCTTCGCCGCGGCTGCCTACGGCGTTGCCCGGTACTACGCGGCGCGGAGGAGGCTTAGGACATGGCTAAGTACGACCTTGACGTAGTGGCTAAGATTTTGCTCATCCTCTTAGAGTCTCCGATGGGGCGCACTGCGCTTTATATGAGGACTGGGCTTAACTACCCCCGCTTCCTCCAGTACCTCCAGTACTTAAAGGAGCGGGGGCTTGTGGCAGAACAAGACGGCGCCGTGAAGCTCACCCCAAAGGGCAAGGAGGTAGCTCTTGCATTAGAGGAGGTTTTAAAACATCTACTGTAGGCGGCGCGGGACGTCCTCTGGCCCACGAGGCTGGGGCCGCCTGTCACAGCCTTAATGGCGCTGTCAGCCGCAACTGTGGCACGTCTACTAAATCCCCGGAGGGCCCCGGGCTGACATGCCTAATTTGGAGGGGACCTTTGTAGCCTTTCCTACGGCTTCAAGGCGTGTATGTAAATGTACATTGACGGTATTAACTGCTGGTGGTGGAGAGACTGGCGGCGTAAGTGGGCGGCCTTTGGGGCGATTTTTCACAGGCCGCGTGGGCCGTCCCTAGAATTTCAGTGCCCAGTCTATGTTCATGGGGGGCAGGTCGTCTGGGTGTATTTTTAGCTCTAGGAGGAGGGGCTTCTCGGCGGGTTGGGTGATGAATTTTACGGCTTTTTCAATTTCTTCGTCTGACTGTATCGAGAGGGCTTCTACGCCGAAGGCTTCTGCCAGTTTTACAAAGTCGGGGTTGGTGTGGACTGTGCCGAATATTCTGCCCATTTTCTGGGCCTTTTGTCTGGCGTAGAGGACTCTGTAGGCGTTGTCGTTTACTACTATTATCTTGACGGCTATTTTTTCGCGCACTGCCGTTTCTAAGTCTTGGAGAGTCATCATGAACTCCCCGTCGCCCAGCACTGCGTATACGTCTCTCTCGGGGGCGCTCAGCTTCGCCCCTAGGGCGGCTGGGAAGGCGAATCCCATGGCTCCGAGGTTAAAAGCCGCCAAGTAGCCCCTCACGGCCTTTACTTTTATATAGGAGAACGTATAGACTATGTGGAGCCCTTGTCCTCCCACCATGACGAAGTTGGAGGGCAGTTGTTGGTCTAGTTGGTGGAAGAATCTAGACGGGTTTACATATCCCCTGTAGCGTCTTGAGAGTGCCTCGGAGAGGAGGGCGCCCCACTCCTCTTTCCACTTCTCTATCTCGCCTAGCCACTCCGCCGGGGTTTTGTAGTCAACGCCGGCCGCCGCGAGTTTTTTCAAATAGTCAACGGCGTCGCCGTAGTGGTACAGCGTGTAGGGCACTGGCTTCTTTTCCGCCAGCGGGTCTAGGTTTACTGCCACCACGTCTCCCCGGGGCACGTAGTTGTAGCCGTAGGTAGTTGTGTCTGAGAGCCCCGCCCCCACGGCGATGACTAGGTCTGAGTTGTACAACGCCTTGTCCGCCACTGTGTTGCCTCCTCCGAACCCTGCCCTGCCTAGGAACAGCGGATGGTCTTCGGGGAAGGCGCCCCGCCCGTTGCCCGTCACGGCCACCGGTATGCCCCACCTCTCAGCTATTTTCACCAACCAGGCCCTGCCTTCCTCGTTGTTTACTCCCCCGCCTGCAAGTACCACCGGCCTTCTAGACTTTGCCAAAAGTTCAAGAGTTTTTTCCACAAACCCCGAGGGCACCTGGGGCGCCGGGGCGGGGCGGAACTCGCACTTTTCTAACTGGGAGGACATCGACCACACGTCTTCGGGCACTTCTACAAATACAGGCCCCTGCGGAGGAGAGGCGGCGGCGTTAAAGGCCTCTGTTATGACTTTGGCGGCTTCCAGCGGCTTTTCTATTCTATACGCCGCCTTTACTAAAGGCCGTATTATATCTCTCTGTGGGACCTCTAGCCAGGAGTCTAGTCCAGCCAGCCTTCTCTTCACGGCGCCGGAGATTAGGAGCAGCGGAGACACGTCTTTGTAAGCGGCAGCCACCGATATCAAGGAGTTTAAAAAGCCGGGGCCTGCGTGTACGGCGGCGACGCCGGGCCGGCCAGTTATCCTACCCTCGGCGTCTGCCATGGAGACTGCCACTTGTTCGTGTCTTGTCGAAATGTACCTAACGCCGCTGTCCTTTACGGCGTCTACGAAGTCTAGTATAGAGGTGCCTATTAGGCCGTATATACGCCTAACCCCCAGCTGTTTTAGACACGTGACTACTACCTCTGCTACGTTCATGGCATATTGACGACGTTGTCCGGCTTTTGACCGGCCAACGCCTTTATGACGTTTTCAAGCGTGACGTTTATAATACGCATCCTGGCCTCGTTCGTCGCGCCGGCTATATGCGGAGTGACTATTACATTAAATCCTTCTCTTGCCGCCTGTATCAACGGATGTGTCGGCGGCGGGGGCTCTGTGGAGAATACGTCGACTCCCACCCCCGCGACCCAGCCCTCTCTCACGGCTTTTGCTAACGCCTCTTCGTCTACTATCTCGCCCCTGGACACGTTTATCAAAATTGCGTTTGGCTTCATCATTCTAAGCTCTCTTTCGCCTATCATCCCCCTGGTCTGCGGCGTCAGTGGGACGTGGATGCTTAAAATATCGCTTTCGGCCAGTAGTCTGTGGAAGGGCCTATACTCAACGCCCAGCTTTTCCACATCCTCTCGCCTCACTATGTCGTAGTATATTACCCTGGCGCCTAGGGCCAAAGCCCTGACGGCCACCTCTCTTCCAATCCGCCCCATGCCCAGGATGCCCCAGGTTTTTCCATACGCCTCGCCTATTACGTTCATAAGCTCTCCCTGTGTCCACTGCCCTTCGAGTAACTTCTGGTGGGCGTATACGGCCTTTTTCAACAACATGAGGGCGAGCATTATCGTGTGCTCTGCCACTGATATGGCGTTGGCCCCGCCGATGTTAGCCACGGGTATGCCTCTTTTCGCACACGCATCTACGTCTATGTGGTCGTAGCCTGTGCTCGGCTGTTGAATTAACCTCGCCTTTGTCATCTTCTGGCACAACTCGGCGTCGATTTTAATTCTAAAAGTGTAGTCGCCGACCACTACGTCGGCGTCTGAGACCTGGCGCGCGATTTCTTCGTAATTAGGCTCAAAAAACGTGACTACTTCAACGTCGTCTATAGAAATGCCGTATTTCTGGGCTATTGGAGTAGCCCACATTTTTATCAAAGCCTCCGGCACGGGGGACAACACGACAACTTTATACCGCGCCATAGATATATTTAATAAAACGTTTTTAAAATTATAATACTAGTAGTTTTTAAAAAAGAAAATTGGTTTAAAATAAACGACATTATAAAAACTTAAAAACATTTGAAATATAGATGCAGGAAGTTAGTGCTAAACAGTGTTTAGAAAATACCTAAAAATCTGCCAGTTCCGTCCTTTATGTCGTCTGTTCTAAAGCACTACGACTTAGATAAACTGGCGGTGGCAACCGTGGCGTCTCACACGGCGTTGCAGATTCTACGCGGCGCCAAGAGGCACGGGTTTAGGACTATCGCAGTGGCGAGAGACGAGGACGCGGCCTCTTTCTATAGGCAGTTCTACTTCATAGACGAGGTGTGGGTAGCTGATTTCAAAAACTTCAGGCCCACCGCGGAGAAGTTGGTGAGGGAGAACGCCTTGTTTGTACCACACGGCTCCTACGTAGAGTACGTGGGTTGGAGGCAGGCCTTGGAGGCGCCGGTGCCTACTCTTGGCTGTAGAGAGTTGTTAAGGTGGGAGGCCGACCAGTTTAAGAAGATGGAGTTGTTGAAAGCCGCCGGGATCCCCACGCCGAAGTACTACAGGTCGGCCGACGAAGTGGGCGAACAGCCGGTTATAGTCAAGCTGTTCGGCGCCAAGGGGGGGAGGGGGTACTTCGTGGCGAGGACTCGGGAGGAGCTTAAGAGGCGCCTCGCCGACGTCAGAGAGGACTTCATCATACAGGAGTACGTCTTCGGCGTCCCTGCCTACTACCACTACTTCTCTTCGCCGGTGTACGGCAGGGTAGAGGTCTTTGGAGCCGACATTAGGTACGAGTCTAACGTAGACGGTCGCACCTTCGGCTGGGCGGAGCCCACCTTCGTTGTTGTGGGCAACCTCCCAATGGTGGTTAGGGAGTCTCTCCTGCCCGTCATCTACAAATACGGCGTGGGCTTCGTCAAGGCTGTGAGGGAGCTTGTTGGCTGCGACTTGGCTGGGCCTTACTGCCTAGAGTCGATAATTAGAGACGACATGTCTATCGTAGTTTTCGAGTTCTCGGGCCGCATAGTCGCCGGGACGAACATCTACATGGGCTACGGCTCTCCCTACTCTGTGCTCTACTTTGACAAGCCGATGGACATGGGGGAGAGGATTGCCCACGAGATAAAGGAGGCGGCGGCGCGGGGCGCATTGGATAAACTTTTTACATAAAGATGTATTGTCATCAATAATGATAGAAAAATTTTTAAAGTTGACCTCATTTTTTCTTTTTAATGAAGTGTGTGAAGTTGGCGGGCTGTCTCCCCGAGTTGGGGATGGGCACCTTCGGCATTGGCGGGGACTTCTGGACGGTGGACACTTCCAGGGACTACCAGTGGATACAGGCCTTGCGGCGGGGCATCGAGCTGGGCCTCGCCCTGGTGGACACCTCTGAGCTCTACGGCGGGGGTCACGCCGAGGAGCTCCTGCGCTACGCCTCCTCCGGCTTCAGCGAGGTTTACATAATATCGAAGATAAACCCCCTCTCCTACACCGTGGACGAGGTGGCCAAGAGGGTGGCAGCCTCCGCCGAGAGGCTGGGCAGACGGCCGTGGGGGGTGGCCCCACACTGGGTGCCCGTGGGGGTGCACATATGCGACGTAGTTAGGGCTCTTGAGGCCGCGGTTTCGAGGGGGCTTGCCCACTTCTACGGCCTGAGCAACGTAACTGCGCAACAGTTAGAACAGGCCCTTCTGTGTTTCAAAAAGACGCCCCCCGCCTTTGTGGAGAATAGGTACAGCCTTATGTATAGGAGAGACGAGGTGGACGTCTTGCCCGTCGTACAGAGGGAGGGGATGTTCTACATAGCCTACTCGCCGCTGGAGAGGGGGGCCCTTGCCCTGGACTCCTTCTTGGCCGCGGTGGGGGCTAGGTACGGAAAGACGGCGGCTCAGACCGCCTTGAACTGGTATACGAGGATTCCTAACCTAGTGCCTCTGGTAAAGGCCGGCGGTGTAAAACACGTGGAGGAAAACGCCGGCGCACTGGGCTGGAGGCTGTCTGACGAGGACTGGGAGTTGATAAACAAGAGGTATTACGTATACCGCCACGAGGCGCCTATTCCCAATATTCAGAAATAATAGTTTTTTAGGTCTGTCTTCGTTTTTTCCGTGATTCACGTAAAGATCGACAGGTGGCTCTGCACTGGGTGCGGGCTGTGTCAAGGCCCCGTCTTTATGTTAGAGGGGGGCTACTCCTCTCTGCGTCCTCAGTTTAGGACCTCGCCGGACGGCTCGGAGGGCGTCGTGGGGGACGAATACGTGGAAAACGTAAAGAGGGCGGCCCGGGCGTGTCCTAACGGGGGCATCTCGTGGCGCGTCACGTAGTGACCTCGGCCAGCCTCCCGGACTCGGCGGCTTCTCTTATCTCCATGGCGATTCTCCTGCCTATTGAAATCGGCTTTCCGAAGTAGAGCTTGCTGTACTGGCCGCCTATGCCTATGTATACGTTGGTGCCGCCTCCTATTCGGGGCGCCACATCGTATACCACGAGGTCTAGCTCCGGCGTCACGATGAACTGGAGGGTAAACGGGCCTATGACGCCTGGGGGCACCAGCCGCCTCGCGGCTTCTACAAATCTGTAGCCTATGTCAAACACCTTTTCGAGGAGGGATTCGCGGATTGTGGCGGGCTCGTGGCCCACCTCCACGTACCTCACCTCTGGGTCTAGTTCAAGCTGGTCGCCGGCGGGCAGTCTGTACACGCCGTCTAGGTTGCTTTGAATCCTTCTGTCGAAGCTGTGTAGCTCAAGCCTCCTCCTTAGGGGCGAGTAGAAGTAGTTGGCGTTGAAGTGCGCGCCGAGGACGAGCTCTTCTATGGAGGCGTTTTCTAAGTCCTCGAGCTTGACGACGCCGGCCTCTGCGAGCCTCTTTGCCTTTTTCCAAAGGTCGTCTCTGTCCCTCGCCACGAAGAACCCCCTCTCCACCCTCCTCGCCGCCTCGGGCATTTTTACAATCACGGGCCTGTCCACCTCGTCTGGTCTAAACGTCTTCGGCCTCCTTATCCCCCCCTCGTCGAGAAGGCGGTAGTAGTTGTAGGGCCCCGTCCTCTCCTCCCACTTTAAGAGGAAGCGGTTGCCGAAGATGGGGACTGGGAACTGTCTCTCAATGGCGTCGTAGCCGACGTACACCGCGAAGGAGCGGTTTGGCACAAAGACCGCCTCTTCTTCTCTAAGCGCGTCTACCACCTTTACTACGTCTTTGTAGTCGTCTAGTACAATTAGGCGGTCCACCACGGGGAACTCTCTGTAGGCCCTCTCCCTCCCCTTCTTCGCCACCGCCACTGTCCTAAGCCCCTCTTCCTTTGCGCCGTCTAAAACGTCGAGCGCGCTGTGCGAGGCGAGCACAGCCACAGATACCACGGACGTGTTTTCTTGTGGCTTTTAAGACTTTCTTTAAACAAGTTTGTTAATATCATTTAAATACCATGTTTCATCCCTCTTTGTGGACCTCCTCTCTCCTCTTTCCGCGGTGGTGTTGACGTACAGAGAGGTGGGGCCAGACGACTTGGGAAAAGTGGCCGAGGAGATGAGGACTTGCGTAAACGTCTTGGGGAGGAGGAGCCCCATGTTTGTGCTCCACACCTGTGGACGAGTAGAGGCCTACCTCTACGGGGCCTCTGCAGAAGACGTGGACTCGCTCGTGGCGAGGTACAGGAAGTACGTAGGCTCTGTGCAGGTGCTCAGCGGCGTGGAGGCGGCTAGGCACCTCTTTAGAGTAGCCGCCGGGCTGGACTCCATGTTGATTGGGGAGACCGACATACTGGGCCAGCTGGAGGAGGCCTTTGACAGACAAGTCAAGGCGGGCTACACGCGTGGGCTGTTGAAGGTGGTTGTGGAGAGGGCCGTGAGGGTGGGGAAGCGGGTTAGGACAGAGACGGCGATTTCGCGGGGGCCCAGGGGGCTCGGCTCCCTGGCGGTGACCTACGTGGCCAGGCGTCTCGACCTGTCAAAGGCCTCGGTGGCCGTCCTCGGCGCCGGCGCGGTGGGGGCGGGCCTCGCCATGGAGCTTGCGGCGCGTGGCGTTGGGAGGCTGGTGGTGCTGAACCGCACTTTTGAAAAGGCGGTGGAGGTGGCGAGGAGAGTGGGCGCGGAGGCGAGGCCGCTTAGCAGAGAGGAGGTGGCGAGGTGTCTCGTGGAGTGCGACGTGGTCTTCTCCTCTGTGCATACTTTTGACTACGTCGTCGACTCCGTCCCCCAAGGGGCTAGGGTTAAGCTTATTGTAGACCTGGGAGTGCCGCAGTCGGTGGCGCCCGGGCTGCCGGTGGAGGTGGTTAGAATCGGCGACCTCCGCCAGTTGGCAGAGGAGTTTAACCGGGAGAGGGCGGGCGAGGTGGCCAAAGCCGAGGCCATCGTCGAGGAGGAGCTGGGAGCCTTAGAAAAGGCGCTTGCTAGGCGCTATGTGGAGGAGGAGGCCGCGAGGCTCCTAGAGGAGGCGTTCCGCGTCGCTGAGGAGGAGGGGGCGCGGGCCGGGTGCCCCGGGGCAGTTCTCGCCTCTAGGAGCACGGTAAAGCGGGTGTTACTGCCCCTAATCCACAGGCTCAAAGAGATGGCGGAAGACGGCCGGGTAGAAGAGGCCGTGGCGCTTATAAGACAGCTGGAGGCCTTGACGCCTACCCTCCTGACGCGGGGGGCGCCGCAGAGCGTCTACAACACACAAGCCGCGGGCGCTACGCGTCAAAGGGGATAATTACCCCAGATGCCTTGCAGAAGGCGTAGACCACCCTCTCGGCGCCTAGCCTCTCCACCTCAGGCACGGCCTCGGCCGGTATGTCTAGCACAGAGGCTCTCCGCTTTGCAACGTGACAAGATACTCTAAGCCTCTCTGGGAGGTCCTCGCATCTTGCGGACTCCACTACGTGCCTCGCTCCCGCCACAAGCCTTCTGGCCTTTTGGGGGAGCAAGTGGGGCGGCAGAGAGAGGGCCATGTCAAGCACGTGTTCTAGGAACATGCCGCTTCTCAGCGCCAAGTCTGCGGCCTCTTCTAGGTACTTAACGTCGCCCGTCTCCACGTAGCGGACTAAGGGCTCATACACGTAATTGGCTGAACTGTTCCAATTTTTATTTAAAACGCCTAATCAGCCAAGACCCATAAGTGGCGACTTACCTGACGTTTTGTGACGCAAAAGTTTCACGCGATGTCTCTAGTCAGCGCATCTAACACGCGCGACCGCGCGTATTGGTACAGCGCAACGCCTAAAAGTAGGTTTGAAATAGTTAACAACGGGCTGAAGGTAACCGCTGAAAACATCGCGTCGAATATGGCCGCGTGTGAAAGAGCAACGGCCTCGCCGACTCTCAGCCTTGAGCCTTTGGAGAGTCGCCACACTGTAAAGACGGTGCCGTAGCCTACGGCAACGGCGAACGCCGTGAAGGCTACCCAGAGGATCAGCACATACGGCGGAAGGAATACGTACAGCGCGTATCCCACGCCAGCGGCTATTATTAGAAATTTGGCGAGTTCCACCAGCCCAAACGCCAGTACTAGGCCTGCGGCGAGTTTTACAAAGTCCGCCATCTCCTCTTAAACAAGATTTGTGGAAGGCGCCAGGCAAATTGGCCGAACATCTTTCTTAGGCCTTCTCTGTAGTAAAAGTCGAAGAACTCCAGGGGGTCCATCACCCTGGGCCTAAACTCCACTGCCTCCACCGGGCAGGCACAGTCCGAGGCCCCCAAGGGCTCCAGATAGCGGGTCAAGTTGTGGTATACTACTGGGTCGTTTGTGACGTATATGCCTGGGGCGAACTGCCGCGGGTCTATGAGACTTGTATAAAAGGCGTATTTAACACAGCGGCTGTTTAACACCGAAGGCCGCATGTCCGGCGGCACTGAGTCTGCTAGTTCTCCCAAAGTGAAGGGGGGCTCGAGTTTTTTGGCGTAGCGCCTTATCCCCTCCACGCACTGTTCCAACGCCTCTGGGGCGGGCGCGCCGAAGGTGGAGTGCCCTGGGTCCACCGCCAAGAGGTACACCAAGCCGCACAAGTCGCGGTAGTTGCCTAGGTGGACATACGGCCGTCCCATTCGGCGTCTGCAGGGGGGCACAAGATTTAGAAAGGGGGGTGTGAAAAGTTTTTGTGAATTTGGCAACGGCGGTAGTAATAGGCTTTTTGCTAAACGTGGCCACTTTCTTCATAGCGCCGGCCTTTAACGAGCTGATTGGAGGATTTGCGGCGGGTTACTTGGCCGGCGGCTCCCTGGCCAGGGCGGTGTTGGCGGGCTTCTTAGCGGGCGTATTAGGCGGCGTGATCCTCTCGGCCGTCGTCCTCGCCTTGGCCTTGGCCATAACGCCTCTGCTCAGCTCCCTTATTGGCCCCTTCGCCGCTCTTATACCTCTTGTCGCGCTTGTTCCGCTGTTCTTAGGCCTGAAGGGGGCCCTGCTCTCCGCCATAGGCGGCCTGTTGGGAGGGGTCGTGAGGCAGTACGTGGCGCCTTTCTTCAAATCGCAGAAGACGCCCGGGGGCTGAGGTGTATGGTGGCGGAGGTGTTGCTTCTTGTCTTTTCTGGGTTTTTGGCTGGGCTACTCGGCTCTCTTACTGGACTTGGCGGCGGCGTTGTTTTAATACCTTTGTTAACTCTGTTCGTAGGGGTGCCCTTGGCTTATGCGGCTGGCGCAGCTTTAGTCTCCGCCGTGACCACCTCGGCGAGCTCCGCCGGCGGATATATAAGGAGGGGGTTTGTCAACATGAGGATCGGGGTTGGCCTTACGACAGCCACCACCACGGGGGCGATTCTAGGCACTCTGGCGGCTCACTATGTCTACTCCACCGGGCTGGAGTGGGCGCTGTACGTGGCGTTCGGCGTCGTCCTCCTGGCCTCTATTGTGCCCAGCTACGAGAGGGGGAAGTCGGAGATGCCTCCCTACAAGCCTCCAGACTGGTCCACTAAAGTTTTCAAGCTGTGGGGTTCTTACTACGACCCCGTCCTGGGGTGTTGGTGTAAGTACTGGGGGGTGAGGTGGTGGCTTGGCTGGGCGTTGATGTTCGCCGCTGGCTTCGTCGGCGGACTGTTGGGCATCGGCGCGGGCGCCTTGAAAGTGCTGGCGCTGGACTGGGCCATGAACCTGCCGATGAGAGTCTCCACTACTAGCAGCAACTTGATGATCGGCGTGACGGCGGCCACGGGCGGCTCGCTTTACTGGTCGTTTGGATACATCCAGCCCTTTATCGCCGCCGTGACGGCCGTGGGGGTGTTCGCCGGGTCGTACGTAGGAACCTCGTTGCTTATGCGAATTACCGGGAGGCAGGCTAGGTGGGTCTACACGGCGATTCTCGCCTTCCTGGGAGTTAGGATGATGCTCGCCGGAGCCGCCCCCGGGATCTCCGCCGCCGTTGACTACGCGATCAGCGCCGCAGCCGCCGTGGCCGTCACCGCCGTCCTATCTCTTAGGCAAAGAGGCGAGAACCGGCGTGAGGACTTTGAGGTTTACAGAGGGGAGCCGCCTAGGCCTGGCGGGTTGGAGGAGCTCTTTGCCAACGCCGTGAGCAAATTGCTTATATACGTCGTTTTCCTGTCCACGGCCCTTGTGGTGGTGGGCGTGGCGCTACTTGCGGCGGAGGGCGGCGGGATGGGCAGGCCTCTGTCTGTGGTGGCGGCGCCGCAAAGCCCTGTGAACACTACATCTATTTCGTTGAGCAAAGCCGCGGCGGCGGCCCTTGCGTTAGACGGACTAGGGGTCGTCGCGGTGGGCCTTGTCCTCCTGCTGGCTCTGCCCTTTGTTGTGGTGGCGTTGAATTTTGCGAGGTTCGTCTTGGAGAGGGACTTGATATACTCCGCCCTTGGGCTAGTTACTCTGGTCAACCTAACTGTGGCTCTGCTCGCCTCGTTGTAGGCGCCTCGTCTGGCGTCGTCAGCGTCCTTCCACTAGCCACCGCCAGAGGGGGACGGCCTCCACGGCCGTGCCTCCCTTGACCAGCGTCCCTTCTAAGTCCCATGTAATTAAGAGCGCCCTGCCTCCGTACCTCGCGGTCGCCTCAGCCAGCGCCTCTACTTCTCTTTTGTCCACCTCGTCCCACGAAGAGGCGTAGGTCACTTGTAGAAAAGCCCCCTCCTCGGGGAGGTAGAAGTCGACCTCCCTCTTCTCTCTGTAGTACATGGGGGCCCTCCCCCTGCGTAGCAACTCCACGGCTACCGCCGTCTCCATCTTTTTGCTGAAGTCCTTGACGTAGCCTGGGTCGATCGGGTAAATCTTCCTGGGCTGTGTCAGCGGCGTCTTCCCAGGCCCGAGCTTGGGCACCGTCACGATGTAGTACGCCTCTTCTAAGTAGCGGAGATAGGCCGCCAGCGTCTTCTTACTTTTTTCAAAGCCCGCCCCCCTCATGGCCCTATGGGCCGAGGATATCGAAAAGGGCCTTGCAAAAGAGGACTCCACAAGGGATAGGAACACCTCTAGCCCCCTGGGGTCTCTCACCCTGTGCCTCTCCACCACGTCTCTGTACACCACGGTGTCTCTGTACATTCTGAGCAACGTGGGGCCCAGCCCGGGCCTTAGGACCGCCTCGGGGTACCCGCCCACTTCTAAATACTCCCTCAGCATAGACAGAAGCCTCCCCCTCGCCTCCGGGTGCCGCGCCTCAGCCGCCGCGAAGCCTCTGGCTTTTAAAAATTCTCTAAAGGAAAACGGCAACAACAGGCGCGACACGTACCTCCCCCTAAGCTCCGTAGAGACCTCCTCAGTCCTCAGCTTGGCGCTTGAGCCGGCCAATGCCACCCGGAAGCCCTTATCTAGGAGTGTCCTCACCCAGCGCCCCCACGCCGGGACGTTCTGCACCTCATCTAAGAGGACAAGCGACCCCCTCCCCGCGCCGTACTCGGCAAGAACTTTTAAAAAAGAGGAGAAGTGGCGGGCCCTCAGCCCGACCAGGCGGACGTCTTCAAAATTAAAATAAAACCCGCCGTGCCTCTGCGCCAGTTGGTACAAAAAGTACGTCTTCCCAGCCCTCCGCGGCCCCACGACTGCGAAAGCAAGCCCAGGCTCTAAAACTGCGTCTAACTCTCTCTCCACCACCCTCGGCCTCTCGCCGCGTAGCCACTCCTCTAACAACTCTCTAAAAACCTGTTCCACATAGGAAACAAATTACCTAGAAAAATGTTTCCTACAAGACTCTCTTTTATGACTGCGAAGCCCCCGACGCTTCGAGACTTTTTAAGCCGAGCTTTTCGACTTTTGACTGCGGAGTAACTATTTTAAAAAAGTCTTTACCTCAAAATATGGTTAAGGTGAGGGTGAGGTCTCCTCTGTGGTACGACGGGGTTGACAACGCCCCCCACAGGCCCTACCTGAGGGCTGTGGGGTTTACCGAGGAGGACTTCGGCAAGCCTCTCGTGGGCGTCGTCGTCTCCTGGTCTGAGCTAGGCCCCTGCAACTTCCACACCCTTGACCTAGTCCGCTACGTGAAGGAGGGGGTTAAGGAGGCGGGAGGCGTGGCCCTCGCCGCGCCTACCATAGTGGTAAACGACGGGATCAACATGGGCACCCCCGGCATGCGATACTCCCTCATAAGCAGAGACTTAATTGCAGACAGCGTAGAGGCGCAGATAAATGCACACGGCGTAGACGCGTGGGTGGGGATCGGCGGATGCGACAAGACCCAGCCTGGCTTAATGATGGCGATGGTTAGGCTAAACCTCCCCGCGGTGTACCTCTACGGGGGGTCCGCCGAGGCAGGGTGGCTGGGCGAGAGGGAGCTCACCATAGAGGACGCCTTCGAGGCCGTGGGCGCCTACCACGCGGGCAAGATTACGCTGGAGGAGCTCAAACGCGTTGAGGAGCTATCCTTCCCCACGTACGGCACCTGCCAAGGCATGTTCACCGCCAACACAATGGCACTCATAGGCGAGGCCCTGGGCCTCTCCCTCCTCGGCTCCGCCTCGCCCACGGCCACGTCTGCCAGGAGGCGGAAATACGCCGTGGAGTCGGGCAGGGCGGTCTTGAAGGCCGCGGAGCTGGGCATAAGGCCGAGGGACGTGGTGACCTACGACGCCCTTTACAACGCCGCAGTTGCGCTGTTCGCCACGGCGGGCTCGACAAACGCAATCCTACACCTACTAGCCATAGCCCACGAGGCCGGCGTAAAGTTCTCTCTGAAAGACTTCGACGAGATTAGCAGAAAAGTACCCGTAATAGCCGCGCTGAGGCCGGCGGGCCCCTACGCCATGCAAGACCTAGACAGAATTGGAGGAGTCCCCCGGCT
>JAVZUI010000047.1:0-14029 GCA_038879095.1 Pyrobaculum sp.
TCTCAGCGAGAGGTGCGTCATTATGATTACCTCCCCCACGCCTGTGGCGCTGAAGGCGCCCACGCCGTTCTCAGCCCAGAACCCCGCCCCTGGTATGGGGCTGTCCCCCACTCTGCCAGGCCACTTCAGCCACACGCCGCCGGTGGAGGTGGCCGCGGCTAAGTTGCCGTCTTTGTCTAAGGCCACGGCGCCTACGGTGTCTCCAAAAAGCTCTACCACTCTCTTGTAGTGCCACTTCCCCCTCTTGGCTTCTTCTAAGATTTCTAAGAACCTCCTGCTCTTGTCGTCTGTGTAGAACTTGTACGTAGGCGCCAGCATCCCGGCCCTGGCGGCGAGCAGCTTGGCGCCTTCTCCTGCCAAGATCACGTGGTCTGTCTTCTCCATGACTAGCTGGGCGAGGCGGACTGCGCTTTTTACGCCTTCCACCGCCGCCACCGCCCCCGCCTTCTTCGTCTTTCCGTCCATCACGCCGGCGTCCATATACACGCCCCCGTCTATTGCGTAGACGGACCCGTATCCCGCGTTGAAGACGCCGCTTTCCTCCATGTGCTCCACGGCGGCGACGACTGCCTCAACCGCACCGCCGTTTTGCAAGACGCGTAGCCCCTCTTCTATCGCCTCTTTTAAGACTTTTTTAACCTCCTCCTTTCGCCTGTCGTCTACTCTCCAACGGCCAGCTCCCCCGTGTACTGCCAATACCGGCTTCACTGAATAAGAGAGATCTTGTCTTCTAGCTCTCTGGGGACTAGGAAGCCGGGGGAGGTGACTCTCCTCCCCGCCACGGCGACGTGGCCGTGTACTATGAGCTGCCTCGCGTGGTGGATAGACTTGGCGAGGCCCATTCTAAAGACGATTGTCTGTAGCCTTCTTTCAAGTACGGCGCGGACGTCCAGCGACAGTATGTGGTCAAGCGGCACGTTGGGGTCGTCTATGAACCCCATTTTGTACAACTTTTCTTTAAACGGTGTTTCCAGGGGGGCCCGCTCCTCTGCGGTCATAGATAGCAGAGACCTGGCGCGCCTAGTTATCCACTTCAGCCTAGCCCTGGCCAGCCACAGTTCTTTCTTATTTCTCAGCCCGTACTCGCCCATTAGTTGCAACTCCTCGAGTAGGAGTTGTTTATTCCAAATCTTCTTAGGCTTCCCCGCGAGGTATTTCTTCTTAGGCTTCTTTAAGCCGCCCATATCGCCCTGCTACACTGCCCACTTTTTAAATTTTATTTGCCTCCTGGCGCCGCCTTTTTCTTAGTGACTCCCGCAACGGCGCCTAGCCTGCCGGTGGTGACGGTCCTCTGGCCTCTTACCTTTAGGCCTAGGGAGTGGCGGACGCCCTTCCAGTTCTTCAACTTCTTCATTAGGTCGACGTCTCTCTTGGCCGCTAGGACAAGCTCGGAGCCGATTAAGTGGAGGTCTCTCCCGCTCTCTGGGTCTTTTCTCCTGTTTAAAAACCACGCCGGCGCGAGCTCGTGGAGGTTTCTAACAGCCCAGTCGAGCCTATTTATCTGGTCCTCAGACAAGGCGCCGAGGACTGCGTGGGGATCTATGCCGAGCTTCCAGCATATGGCATACGCCGTGGATATCCCTATCCCCCTTATTTTAGCCAAGGCGTACGCCACCTGCTTATTGCCGTCTAGGTCTGTGTCTCCTATACGGACAATGGCGCGTATTTCCTGCGACACGGCGGATAAGTAGAGAGGTTTTTTAAACTTACTGCCTCCTGAGCCTCGGGTTTACGATCGGCTCGAGGGCGAAGAACACCAGCACAAAACCAACTGCGGTGACTACAATTAACAGGCCTGGCGGCAGGATCCACCACCAGGAGAAGTTTTGCAAAGCGCCGTTGTCGAAGGCTTGTTGCATAATCTGCCCCCAGGTGGGGATAGACGGGTCTCCCAAGCCTAAGAAGCTTAGGCTTGCTTCTGAGAGTATGGCGCCTGGCACGTTTAAGATAATTAATGCGAATGAGTATGGCAAAACTGGGGGGAGTATGTGCCTCCTCATTATCCACCAGCTACTAGCCCCGGCTAATTTGGCAGATTCTATGAACTGACTCGCCTTTATGCTAAGGACCATGGACCTCACTATTATCGTAGTGCCAGCCCACCCAAAGACGACGAGTACTAGTATGATATTGGCTAGGTTTCTCCCAAGAACAAATACAAAAAGTATGAGCAGCGGCAGCAGAGGCAAGTTATTCATAATATCTGCAAATCTTTGGATCCCCTCGTCGAGCTTGCCGCCTATGTATCCGCTGAGTATTCCCAGCGCCATGCCTATGAAAGTGGCTAGGACGGCCACGACGCCGCCTATGAACAACGCCACGGGAAATCCGAAGAGAAGTCCTTGTGCTAAGTCTCTGCCTAGGTAGTCGGTCCCCATGGCGCCGTAAACGGCGCCTTGTATTATAAGTTTCACAGACTTTACAGAGTCTCTGTCGTCGCCTAGTAGCTCTACTTCAAAGGTGTACACGCCTTTAAGAGGTTTAAAGCTCTCTGCACGACAAGTCTGTCCCTGGGGGACTCCGAATAGTATATAGGGCAGTAAGACGGCTTCTCTCACCTCTGTGGTGGTACATGTAACTCCGAGCGAATTTGCAAATTCTGTAATTTTACGCACAACGCTTGGCTCTACAGACAAGATTATAGACCTGGGAGAGTCTACAAACCTTATATACGGTTGCGGCTCCCCCGGCCTAGGCGGCGGAATGGCTGTGTCGTAGTCTAGCAACACCACCTCCCTGCCGTCTGGCCTTTTGACTTTGAGAGAGATAACAGGGACGTCGCCGTAAAAGGTAAGGTTGGCGTACTTAAATAACATGCCTGTGGGGAACTTATCTGCGTCGAAGTTGTACTGGAAGACCCACCTCTTTACGCCAGCTTCTACAGAAGTTGGACTACTTAATTCTACGACGTAGTGTCGTGGTAGCTTATAAGGCACAAAGTAGTTATACCACTCAGGCGGCACTAGTTTGGGATACTCCTCCCAGTACTTCGGATTAGACCAGTAGCGCGTGCCGTAGTCCAATGGGAAGGTCAGCACAACGTATACAGAAACAGCAGAGAATAGCAAAAGTATTAAAAGACCGGCGGCCCCCGCCTTACTTCTCAAAAATTCGCCAATCATGTTAACCTAATCCGTGGATCAATTACTATGTATAACACCTCTAGTATAAACCGAGCTACTATGTAAACTAGCGTAAAGACGTAAGTCAATGCAAAAATCACCGGCTCATCTAAGGCCGTGATGGCGGCGTAGTACAGAGACCCCATGCCAGGCCAGTTGAAAACTCTCTCAGTAATGATATAGCCCGAGATAGAAGTGGCGAGGCTTAAGATAAGAGAAGTGAGTATCGGAGGCAACGAGGGCCGTAGAATATACCTCCTTCTGACCAACTCCTCGGGTAGCCCCTTCGCTCTTGCAAAATTAACAAAATCCTCCTGAGACACATTAAACACAATATTACGGGTGGTATAGGCCCAGCTACCGAAAAAGACTATAAAAGACGCAAGGAGGGGCAGAGAGAGGTGCCAAAGCAGGTCTACTACATATGCAAATGGGTCTTTTGGCGGAGGAATCGACACCATGCCCCCAGGCGGGAATATCTGAACTCCCCACAATATTTTGGGGGCGTATGCCAACGTGAATATCAACACGAGGCTCATGAACCACAGAGGTATTGCATAAGACATTGCGGAAAGCACAGACACCACGCGGTCTACCCTACTGCCAATGTTAGAACCTATGAAGAGACCCATCCAGATTCCCACAATAGCGGTAAACATGATGCCGGTTGTAGTTAATATTATTGTATTAGGCAACCTGTCTATAATCAGGTCTGAAATCCTACGCGAGCCCCACGAAGATTGCAAAGTCCTAGACTCGCCTAGGTCTAGGACCAAGAGGCGCTGTATCAACTGCGGCAATCTGAGAAACCACGGTTTGTCTATGCCGAGTTGTTCTGCAAGAGACTTGTTATAAGCCTCAACAGCCTTCCTAATTTGGTCAGGCGGCAGTTTTTGTTGTAATAGTTGCTGCTGGTAGTCTCTTACCTGTTGGTTTAAAATTGATTGCAAAAGCCTGTCGGAGAGCCCCGTCGCCCCCATGAGCACAGCAAGTAGTAACAACACGCCTATAAGGACTACGACCAAAGTCACGGCTTTTACCAACAATGTCTTCGCAAGAGAAGCCATGAAATGGAGAAAAAAGACAATTAAAAATTATCCTCCTTTAGATATATAGGACTATCTAGTCTTTGTAGCTTCCGAAGACCCACCTCTTCTCCTCAAGGCAAACGCCAAAGCCCCAAGAACCGCCAACAAGCCGACAACAGCCACAGCCAACGCCTCAGTTGTGCCAGTGGCAGGGGCGGTGGTCACTATAACAGTCGGCTGCGGCGTAGCGGTAGGCGACGGAGAGGGTGTAGTTGGAGGCGTCGGTGATGGCGTCGTCTGCGGCGTGGTAGGGGCGGCGACTCTTGGGACAAAGACTTGTGTGGCCTCGGCAACTATGGGCACGTTTTCTGCATAAGCCATGACCCAGAGTTTGTAAGCCCTGTTTGCAGTAAGCCTGCCTGTCAGGTCAGCTGGCATGTTGATCGTAATAGTATTAGCAGTGGTTGAGGCTTCGTCAGACATGTATATGTACTTGCCTGTGGTTGGGTCTACCACTCCCCACTTGTAGAATATTCTACCAGCGCCGCTCGGCACCTCCAGCGAAACGCTTACAGAGCCAGGCTGGTTTACTACAACTGTTGGGATGCTAATTGTCTTTACGGCAACTGGCTGGGCCGCGCCGAAGTAAAACGCGCCGGGCTTGTACGGATATGTGGGGTCTCTGTAGGCCCTCAACTCGATATACTGCTTTGTGGTGTCTATCGCGTAGAGGTAGAACGGGCCGTTGGATATTATTAAGTGGTTGTATTTGTTAAACCAGTCGATGGCGGCTCTGTACCTTGCCAACGCCTCGTCTTTTGTTAACAATACCTTGTTGCCCACGGTGAACCACTTCTCTGGGAAGGTCCCGGCGTTCAGCGCATCTTGTAACACGTCGGCGGCGGCCTTTGCGTGGTCTCTCAGGATTAGGGAGAGCCACGGCACGTTGTACTTCGTGGCGCTGGCTCTAGAAGCCGCGTAGGTCTGTTTTACGTATACCAACTGGTCAACTGCATAGTACACCTCCCACGGCATGTCAGGAGTAGCGACGCCCATTGCGGCGATGTAGTTCGGGTCAAAGTGCCAGTAGTCGATGTATACTTCTATGGCTGTGTCGTTTATTATTCTTATGCCCTTTATCACAGACATAGTGGCGTTTACATACGAGGCGACGCCGGACTCTCTTGCCACCTTGGCCGGGTCGTTGGCGATGTCCCACAAGAAGGCGTATATGAACAAGACGTCGGCAAGTTTAATCGGCTGCCCGTGGTGCCACTTGGCGCCGATATATTTAGCATAGTTGTAAACCGCTTTTGACTTGGCCTTGGCCCCACCGGCGCTTACCCACGCCTTTTGTCTCGCGTCCCATCTATACGCGTCTGCCGGCACGTCAAAGGCTCCGTCCGGCCCCCTCGTTTCCACTACGTACGCGGCTCTAAACGGCATGGGCTCTCCCGTGAATGGATGGTTCCACGTAGCCGGGTCATACATCATTCTATACCAGTCTACTGAGTAGACGTCGGTGAAGCCTCCCTGCGGGACGGGGTTCCACGCAGACGAGGCTGTCCAAACCCATAGATGGCCGACATTTACAACGTCTCTGCCTGGCACATACCAGTTACGGGCATTAAAGACGGAGGCTCTTAGCCCGGCGCCAAGATCTGCGGTCACGCCACGTAAGTTGGGAGAGGCGACATACGCATTTAGCTGAGTAACAACAAATATTCTTATAGACTCTTGGACACACATTAAAGTGGCCTTTCTATATAATTGGACATATTCTTGGAATGATTTAAAGTTTCCTTTATATAATGTGTCTGTTATGTTATCAATAGTTTTATTTGCATAATTATACCATCCAGTTGTGCCCCAGCCTGGCATGTAGCCAAACCAAGATGCACAGTATTGGGAAATAGAACTCGTGTCCCACCTATCTAGCCCACTTTTGCCCCAGCCCTCTGTATAGAAGTGCCACTGGAACTGGGCGGGGTCGGTGCCGTACACCGTCTGGATAGCCACGTCGAACGTTACATACTTCCGGTCTACTGCAAAGCCCAGCTGTTCTAAGGCCGAGGCGAAGGCGTCGCCTATGTCTTTACGCTCGTCTTCGATACGTATCAGTCCGATAATAGTCACCGGCTTGCCCTGACAGTACCACTTGCCGTCGGCCCCCTTGGTGGCGCCTAGTTTAGGCATTTCCGATTCTACTATAGACCTAGCGTAGTCTAGGTCGTAGCGGAAGCCGAATTGTGAGATTAAGTCTGCGACTACTGAATACGTTGGGTCGTAGTTAGAGAGCCATATGTACATGGGGACTGCAAACCCTTTAAAGATCTCATTTGCCACGTAGTCTCTGTCGATGACGTACTGCATTGCCTGTCTGATGGCCTTGCTTGAGAATGGGTTGGCGCAAGGCGGGTTGGCGGGAGCCGGGTTTAAGACAATGTCGTTAAAACCGGCGGCGGCGGTGTAGAGCACCACTGATGGGTCGCCCTTCAAAGCAGCGGCTTGTGCAGCCCTCATTCCAAATATATAGACGTCAATATCCCCAGCCTTTACAGCGGCGCCGGCTTGGGCAATTGGGACAGATTTACCAATTATGCGCTCTGCCGCAGGGCCTGGGTTTGTGTGGGGAGGCGTGTATTGGGCGATTACTATTACTGCCAATAGTGCAGTCACCAATAGGATTGAGTTTAGTCTCATGGGTCTATGTTTTCCCTACTTTTTAAATTTTCCTCTATTTTGACCTGTATAAAGAGAGTCACTCCTACAAACAAGACAACAGCCCCTACTATCAGTAAAAGAAAAGCTATTAGGATTAGTAAAGGGTCTATGCAACGCTGGGTCTCACAATGAGACTGTGCATAAGACTGATGAAGGCTGATTATAAGGGAGACTAGTAGTGAAAAAAACCCAAGTAGTATTAGCCCCGCTACTTTACTTTTTCCTAGCCGCTGCGAAGGCACCTATTAGCCCTGCGATTATTCCAATACCCATAACTACATAACTCATTGGGTCGACGGTAGGCTGAACTATTTGTTGCGTCTGCGTCACGTATTGCGTCCGCGTGGCAGTGACAGTATTTACTACAGTCTGCGTGACGTACGCCGTATCTGTAATCGTCAACGTGTCAGTTTTAGTAACGGTCACCGGCAAAATCTTATTGACAGTGGATGTGGTTACTGCAAGTGGGAAGTTGCCCCAACTAAGAGTTGTAGATGGCACGACGGCGGGGCTCTGGGGCGTGAAGGACCTTAACGCTGTATTGGGGCCTAGTATGTCTAACACCCTGGGAATTGTGCCGGCAAGTACAGAAGAGGCGTTGGCTGTGCCGACGCCGACTGTCCATTCCTGCGCCATTGGCCCAAATGGCCTAATACGCCCAGGGCCGTAGCCGTCGTAAGAAGCAACTAAGACGTAGTACCTCCACGTTGGCTGTGGGAAGTCGGACATTAGTCTTGTGGTAGGCGGTATGGCGCTTCTAGGCACCACGGCTATGATGGAGTTGCCTTGTGCATAGACTTTTGTCAAAGGCGTCACTGTAATAGTACCCCCCGTCACGTCGGCCACGGCTACGTAATTAACGGTCTCGTTACCCCACTTAGGGCCTATGAATATCGCCACGTCCCAGGGGTAGGCTCCTTCAAACCTTACCGCCGGCGTGAATTTAAATTGAGTTAAGTTTGCTGGGTCGGGGCAGAAGAACCTAGTAGCCTCGTCAAAAAAGGCGTTTCCAGCGGCCACATTGCCGTCGTCGGGCCTAAGCACAGTGCACGTTACAGTGCCCCACGGGTTGCCGGGAAAGCCTCTATGAATGTATATTTGAACGTATTGCAACGAGAAGCCGGTTTCTGAACCCCACGGATTGCCGCCGAGATCGCTGAACGTTATTCTAAAGACCAACGCATCTGCCGTCGCGTTGTACAACACCTCAAATTTTGTAATGTCAAATACTGTGCCGTTTTTAAAAACGGGGTTCTGCGGCGGGGAGTACCAGCCAGGTCCTTTGAAGTCGCCGGTGGGGTCTGTGGCCGACTGCACTGTAAAAATGCCCTGTGCTGATAATAATGTGGCAAGTACTGCTACCAGAACCAGGCTTTTCGCGTTCATAAATAAATAGAAAATTGTAGTATTTATAGATTACGACCAAGTCCTTTAAAATTTGTAAAGTAGAATCATAGTATCATTAAGGTGCGAATTTATGGTGAAGAAAGTGGACCGGCCGGGATTCGAACCCGGGATCTCCCGCACGCCAAGCGGGCCTTAGGGGCGTCGCCTATCCTTCCGCTAGACTACCGGCCCTGGGTGTGTATATAGGTGGGTTTTTAAACTTTTAGATGGATTGTACAAACTCCGCCAGTAGGTATAGTAAGACGGCTCCTATCAACATGCCGCGGCCCCCGTACTTGTTAATGCCGCTTAGGTATAGGAGGGCGCCCACGAGGGCCAGTATCACGGACAGCGTCTTTGATATTGACACTACGTGTAGTTGGATAACGTGTTTGAGGTTTTGCAGGAAGGAATCTACTGAGTTGAGGACGCTGTCTACCACTTGGCTTATTTTTGCAAACGGATCTGTAGAGTTGGTGGCTGCGAATACTGCGGCTACCAGTAACAACGTGATGAGTAGCGTCTTCACGTTAATTTGTCGTCTTTAAACTCAGCTACGCAATCTCTAACTCTCTACGACCTATTGCAATCTTTACTCTCACACGCCCGGCCGAGGGACTACGCGGATGTTTGCCCTGCTCGTCGTAAATTACCGTCCCGTCATCTTGTACAAGCTCCCACGGCCTTGCCGTATACATGGCGTGTCTGAAAAGCCTGGCGCCGATTTGTACCAAGTCTTTTGTCTTGCCAGTGCATATGTGCACGGGCACGTCTTTTACCAAATCTGCAATCTTACGCGCCGCCTCTATGCTACCCAACACGTTTGCCCCCAGGGCCTTGTACCCAAGCGTCTCTAATCGCGACACGTTGGTCTCCGACACGTCTAACTCGTTGACGTTTACAAAACTTATGTAGGGCACAAGGGCGTTTACCGCCTCTGCGATTTGTTTCTCAAAGCCAGGCAACGCGGGGACCTCCACGCCTACGGTCTTTCCAGACGCGACAAGCGCCTTTACATACTTCTCACGTCCCCGAATTTGGCTTTTTGAAATTACGTGTATCCTAACCTCGTCGACTTTGCTCGCCGCAATGACGCCGGCCCTCTTGCCGTCTAAGTTCAGGATGTGGGTATACATGTGGATGTGAAAGTCGTCGCCAAACTCCTTTTTCAACAAATCGGCCACTTCTCTAACTCTGTGAGCCACCACCGAGGGGTCTCCGCCTGTGATGGCCGCTCCGGTGGAGGCGAACTCGGCCACCACGCGGGGGATCTCCTCTACGCTACTTACCGGGACGTCGTTGACGTACATCACGTCTTTCCCAAATCGATCTGCACCGACGGGGCAGTAGAAACAATCAAGAGGGCAGAGGCCTGTGATAAAAATAACGCTCTTTGCCCCCAGTAGACATAGGTCGCAGCCGGCGGCCACCTTCCCTCTGGCCTCGTTGTACAACACCGCTTGGGACCAGACTCCGGTATAAAAGATTAACGCCTGCTAAGTGTTATACATTGGCCACGCCAGTAAGCTTTTATTCTTGTATAAACGATTAAACATGGCGGAAGAGGAGAGAACTGTAGAAAGGGCACACTTAGAGGAGAGGGGGGGCCGACAGGTCTTGGTACTCCGGTGGAACACCGGCAAGACCTCCGCTGGGAGGCTCTTCGGGAGGTACGGCGTAGGCGGGAGACCCGACTTCTTTAGGCTCCTCTTCGGCGCGGTGGCGGGCTCGCTTAGGGAAAAGTTCGGCCCACAGGGAGAGGAACTCTTTAACAAGATTAGAGACTCTGAAGAGTTTAGACGAAGTAGTAGGGAGATATTTGACGCACTGAAAGAGTGGTTTTTCAACGAAGTTTCTCCCAAACACGGCCTAGACAAAGGCGACATATTTATGATCATAACAGAGGTGGAGGTGGACCTTACCACCGGCGAGTTGAAGTGGCAGAGGGATAAGACTGAGTTTTACTACTGGGTCCGTAGCGACCGGTGTGCGCAACAGGCGGCTCCGAAGGACTGCCAAGAACTAGCGCAGGAAAACGCCAGGCTGAGACAAGAGGTTGAGCAACTACGCAGAGAGCTGACGCAGATAAAAGAGAGGCTGGCCAGCTTGTTAAAATAGCTTACTTTTCTAAGGCCTCGCCTATTCTACGGATCCCCTCTTCTATGCGGTGGGGCGGCTCTGTGACGAAAGAAATTCTTACAGCCGCCTTATAATACTCGCTGAAGTAGGAGCCTGGCACAACCGCGACGCCGTATTTCTCCAAGAGCTCTCTGGCAAAGGCCTCGCCGTCTTGGATATACCGCGACAAGTCTGTGAAGATAAACATGGCGCCGCCGGGCATGTTAAAACGCGCCTCTGGGACGTATTTCCGCAGGGCGGCTGCGGCCGCGTCTCTCTTCTGCCTGTATATTTCCACAACTTCTCTAATGTACCTCATCCTGGCCTCTGAGCGGAGGTATATGGCCACCAGCCTCTGGGCGTATGAGGGGGGGCAGTAGACCATCTCCTCGTTCATGAGCTTGATCTTGGGCATCACCTCGGCCGGCCCGTATACGTAGCCGAGCCTCCAGCCGGGGATCGCGGGGTCTTTGCTAAACGTATTTATTGAGATGGTGTGCTCCGGGGCGAGTTTGTAGAAGTAGACGTGGCGGCCCTCGTAGATAAGCGTCTTGTAGGCCTCGTCGGCGATAATCCAGAAGTCGTAGTCCACCGCCAGATCTGCCACCGCCTTTGCGACTTCTTCAGACAGCACTCTGCCCGTGGGGTTGTCTGGAGACACGAGGACGAGGGCCTTCGTCCTCTTCCCCACCACCTGTTTCAACTCTTCTGGGTTCGGCTGGAACCCCTCCTCGAGCCTAGTCCTAAGTGGACGGACTACTGCGCCGAAGTAGTCAAGCAGAGGCCTGTAGCCGAAGTACGTGGGGTCTGTCACCACGACCTCGTCTCCGGGCTCTAGCAACGTGGCCAGTGTGGAGAACATGGCGGCCTGCCCCCCCGCGGTTAGCACAATTTGCTCGGGGGCGACGTCGACGCCGCCCAGCCGCTTTAAGTCTTCAGAAATAGCCGCCCTCGCCTCGTATATGCCCTGCGACGGCGTGTAGCCGTACAGCTCCATGGACTCTACTTTTAACAATTCTGCAAGCGCCTCTCTGACCTCCCTGGGAGGGGGCACGCTGGGCTGCCCAGTGGAGAGGAGGATCACGTCTCTATTTTCCCTCCTCAGCCTCTCTCTTAACTCGTCTATTTTCCTAGTTGGGGACTCTCTAAGGGCGCCTATGCGGTGAGAAAAGCCTCGCATTGCGTCTGTTATAGGGTTTGTATATATATGTTTACGTGTACGTTTTTTGTAAAGGGGGTATATAACCTGGGAGTCCTCCAGTTCTATGGAACAGGTAGTTATTCCACTCTCTGAGGAGGAGTTAGAAAACCTCTATGAGATATGTAGAAAATATAATTTCGATTCGCTTGACGATTGTATAAACATGGCCTTGGCACAGCTCATATACATATATAAAGGGTCATAACACGTCTCTAAAACTCAATTCAAGAGGCTTCACGACATTCGACAAGATGAACCTCAGCGAGTACAAATATTTCTTATTAACTTTTGCTAAGTGGTGAGCAACTCTAAGTCTTAGCGGATACCGCCTAAATAAAGAACAAAGCTCGTCGACTCTAACCCACCTTGGAAACTCTACGTACAGAGTCCAGTCAGATTTGAAAAAAGTACCGTAGAAGTCCCCCACCTCCACAGGCACTAGATAGGCGCCGCGGGGGGCTTTGGCGAGGATTAGGGAGGCCAGGCGCCTTTCGCCGACGGCCTTCGAAGCTTTGACAAATAGCGTTCTCAACTCCTCGTCGCCAATCCTAGGACCGTATCTTACAAGCTTGGGATCTTTTGAGACGCCTACAACCTTACTACGGTTTACGTAAGGAGTCAGGGGGCCGTCTACCAGCACAAGCCCCTGCATAGATTCTGCAAAACGTATTTCATTTAAGCGGGCCTGGACGTGCACATCTCCAGAGGCCAGCTGGGCGACAAAGCGTCTCTTCACGTCGGGGCCCACAGCCACGATGCTTTGTATCAACACCTCAGACCCCCCTACTGGCAACACGACGTAGCCTGAGTCCACTGCGTAGTAGTCATGTACAAAATCAGAGTCGCATTGGTTTACCAACTTTAGTAATTGTGGAGGAACTTCTGGCCTCTGGTCCCACAGCTCCAGCTCTGCGAGGCGTAGGATTTCAGAGAGAAGTTGGCGCATTAATACAACTCTTCTACAAGTCTGTCAAAAAGCTTTCTCAGAGTTTCGCCGTCGACGTTGCCCAAGAGGTCTTGTAAATGCGGCGGCAGGGAGTCGAGCTTCCCCGAGAGGTATTGGCTCAACACTGTCAACGTGTTAGAGCGCTTGTGCCTCCGCCTCTCCGCCACGACTACTTCTTTTAGTCTTTTATACAGCTCGTCTGTCTTGGCGCCAGGCTTGTTTAAGACCGCGGAGATCTCTTTCTCCAACACGCCAGTTTCTAGGTAAAGAGTCAGCGGGATGCCTTTTATTAACACTCGGCCGTCCACCACTGCGGCCACGGGCTTTTTAGTATACTTGCCCACGCCTATGGGCACGCCTTCTTTCACCACGCCGGTGGCCACCACGCTTCTCAACTCTTGGCCGCCTAGTATGACGACGTCGTAGAACTGCGGCTCCTCTCTCATGTCTATAACCACGTCCCCAGCTGGCTGGTCGTCCCAAGACCTAAGAATTGAGATTTTAAGAGACATACCTCTTCTCAACAGCCCCTATTTTGTACAGCTGCTCAAGGCCCCGCTCTACCGAGCCTTTATCTAGGCCGGTTTCTCTGCTCAGCTCATCGACGTCAAGCACGGCGCCTACTCCCCTCGAGGCCACGGCTTTTAACAGCCTGGCGTCCACCCCCGTTTTCAAAACTGCGGCTGACAAGGCCTTGTTTAAGTCCTCGTCTTCTATCCTAAGCCTAGTCCTGAGCCACTCCTTTATTACCATAGACGCCTTTTCTTGTTCTAACAACTTTTGATGTCTTTTATTTAGCTCAACCACGTATAGTTTTAAATGAGCTAAGTAGTCTTCTACCCACGGCTCTGGGACGTTTAGCAGGACACGTATGTCTTTTTCCACGTCTAGAGCCGAGCCTAATCTCTGCGCCAAGTCTCTAACTTCGCTCCAGATGCGTAGCGCCTCCTCGGCTTTTTGAGACAGCGACTCCTCCTTTTTCAAAACTTCCTCGTCCAGGGCGTTGATGTTTATAAACTGCCTCCTCTGGGGGAACTTCTCTAACACGGCGGCCGCCCTCCTCAGCAGTCTTGCCTTTTCTTCTGCCTCGGCCTCTGCTTCCTTTCTCAGCTTGTCGTAGGCCTCTTTTAGCTCTACTAGTTTGAGTAGGAGCTCTCTCAGCGCCTTGGCGTAAGAGCCCCTATCTCTAAAAGTAGGCTTGGCTTGGTAGGGCCCTATCTTTTTGACAACTTTGACCGCCCCCATCGGCGTGTTCTTCTCCACGACGACTTCGCCCAACGTCTCAAGTTGCTGGGCTATTTCTGAGAGGTGTCTCTCTGCTAGGTCTTCTCTGTATTTGTACAAAGTCTCTCCTGTAGGGACGATTACGCCGCGTAGTTTTAACAATTCTATTAAGTCCTCTTCTCTGACGTCTCGCCACAGGTTTATTGGGAATAGCGTCTGTACAAGAGACCTAAGCTCTTTTTCGTGGATATGTTCGTCAAATGTCTTGAGGAGGATGTCC
>JAVZUI010000048.1:0-12684 GCA_038879095.1 Pyrobaculum sp.
TATGAAATTTTTAGGGAATAGGCGCAGTATCTTCTTTTTATTATTTATATAGTTTTACTCTTTCTGTATATTCTATTTTGTTCTGTATGTTTTTCGAGAACTGCCGGCGATTTATAGAAAGAGTGCGCTTCTATGCTTATAATCAAGGCACAACTATTGGTATGTGTATAGAAAGGTAGTGGCGTTGTTAGGCGTAGGCGGTGTGGGTAAGACTACGTTTGCCTATAAGTTGCTGGGGCTGTCGGACGTCCCCGTCGTAACTCTGAAGCCTAGTTACTACAGGATATACATTGGGGATGTGGAGATAGACTTAGTGGACGTGCCTGGCCAGCGTGTGTACGAGGTGGCGCTTAAATTCGCCTCTTTCAGGATACCTGTAATTGATAGGATTGTATACATGTACGACGTCACTAACCACGAGTCTTTATACGCGATTGCAGAGCTTCATACTATTTTTCTAGACAGGGGGTCGCGGGCGGCCAAGGAGGTGGTGGTGGTCGGCAATAAGCGCGACTTGGCAGAAGAAGTCGGGGTGTTTATAGAAGCCGACGAAATAGCGAACGCCATAGGCGCCAAGAAGGTGTACTACATATCAGCCGTGAGGGACCCCCCTGACACTTTTATAAAAATCCTACTTGATTCCTAGTCTTTGCAACACGGTTTTAAATACGGAGTCTCGGTTCTCTTTAGACAGCGTGAGGAGCTCGAAGCCCCACCTCTTGGCGTAGTGAGTGTAGTTTCTATGGAAGGTGGCCAGAGCCTTGTCGAAACGAGAGAGGGCAGCCTCAACCTGGGAGGCGAAGTTGGGGCATTTAAACTCCATGGCGCCGACTTCGTCGACTACGAGTAAGTCGCAGGCTGGGCTTAGTAGCGCTTTTTCTATGGCGTTGCAAGCCTCTAGTAGCACCACGTACTTCCCCACAGAGGGCTCCCCCGTCCCCACTCGTGCAAGCGGCGTTCTTGCCCCAGTGGATACGTCAACCACGTCGAAGCCCGTCCGCCTGCCCCCGCTCCTAACTTCGGCGGTGACGAAGCCGCAAGTCCTAAGCCCCAGCCTCGCCGCTTCCACTACTTTAATAACTAGGGTGGTCTTGCCCACGCCCGGCGGCCCCGTCACGCCTATGAAGACTTTGCCCATGGCGCCACGTGCGGCCTTGCTAAATATTTTGTCAGCCCTTTCACGCTACGTCACCTAATCGGCTTAGTCTAGCGTCATCACGTCTTCTTCAACGTCTAGGGTTATAAACTTCGCGAAATGGTGAGGGCCCCCTCTAGGGCCTTGTCTATTAGGTATCTCACAAGTTTTTCAAATGGGGTTATGGCCTCCCCCACTGCGTCGCGTATTTTTGATAAAATTTTCTTCACGTCGTTTGCAACGCTTACCATTTCCACTCTTTCAACTTTTTCGTCGCTGTAGTCGTCTGAGTATTGATACAAAACGCCCAGGGACCTTCCCAACTTTTTCACAGACTCTATCAAATCGCGCCTCCCTAGTATAATAGTAGGCATCACAAGGGCGGCCTCTATGAGAGGCGCAGTCTTATACTCAGCGGCTTTGTCAAACTGCCCGTCTAAGTCCAGCGCCTGGCCCACCGAGAGTCTCTGGGCCACGTCTGCGAGGTAGTTCACAACCTCGGGCCCCAGCTTCACCGCCCTTTTTATAGACTCGGCAATTAGCCAGTCGCTTGCCACAATTGCCCGGCCATCGCCGTATAACACACGCGGGGTTTTTACACCTCTTCGCTCGTCGTGTTTGTCCATCACGTCGTCTTGTAACAGAGATACTATGTGTAAAATTTCCACTATGGCAGCCGCCTCAATGATCCTAGGATCTATGACAGACCTCCTGTCTATGCTGTAGGAGAAGGTGAGTAGGAGAACTGGCCTAAGCATTTTACCTGGCGTCTCTATATAATGCCTTATGGCGCCTCTCAACGTCGGCGGCTCAACGTCGTCGCCTATCTTGTTTAAGTGTTGTCTTACAAGCTCCAATGCCGTTAAAACCTCCTGTGGAAGAGACACGGAGATGAAGAAAAAAGTATATTTAATACGTCACTTTGCCTTGAACCTCCCCTCGGCGCTTTTCTCGACCTTCCCCTCTCTGACCAGCCTAGTCAACTGGGCCTTCACCACTGCGACTTTTTCAACGCCTATTGCCTTGGCTATTTCCTCTGCGGTGAATTCTTTATCTTTATTTTGAGCCAAGTATTCATATATCTTAGTCTTAATACCTGATGGCATGAATTTAATTAAAGTCGCATATATTTAAAGATTAAAGGGGGCCAGGGCCACAATTTAAAAACTACAGAAATTGGGAGCTCATGGTCAGGCTGGCGTTGGTGGTGGCGGAGTTTAACTACGACATTACGCAACTAATGTTACAAAAAGCCCTCGACCACGCCAAGTTCCTAGGAGCCGAGGTGGCCTACGTCGTGAAAGTCCCCGGCGTATACGACATCCCCATGGTCTTACGCGAATTAGTGGCAAAAAACGACGTAGATGCGGTGGCTACGCTAGGCGCAGTTATACAAGGCGCCACAAAACACGACGAAATCGTGGCTCAGCAGGCGGCGAGGAAGATCTTGGACATAGCCGTGGAGAGCGGAAAGCCGATTACTCTGGGGATAATAGGCCACGGGGCGAATAGAATACAGGCCTTGGAAAGAGTAGAGGAGTACGCCAGAAGGGCCGTGGAGGCCGCGGTAAAGCTGGCGAGGCGAAAACGCGCCTTGGCGGAGGCTAAATACGCCGGCCAAACTGTGTTTATTGACTAGTACACCGGAGTAACCCAGGCTAGGTACTTTTCCACCTCGCCTCTTACTACTCTCCCGTAGAGGTCCCTAAGTCTAGTAGTCACAGGCCCCGGCCTCCCCTCGCCTATTGCTCGGCCGTCTATTTCTACTACTGGGGTGACCTCGGCGGCGGTGCCTACTAAAAAGACCTCGTCGGCTGTGTAGAGCTCTTCTCGGATAATGGGCTTTTCGACCACAGGAAGTTTAAGATCTTCTGCAAGTCTCATCACGGTGTCTCTGGTAATCCCCTCGAGGATGGAGGCGTGCACAGGCGGGGTGTAGAGCCTGCCCCTCCGCACTACAAACACGTTTTCTCCAGAGCCCTCTACGACGTAGCCGTTTAAGTCCATTAACAAGGCCTCGTCGTAGCCTCTGCTCCTTGCCTCTGTGATGGCCAGCACCGAGTTAACGTAGATGCCGCCGATCTTCGCCATGACGGGGAGCATGGTGTTGTGAACCCGCCTCCAGCTCACCACCGTAGCCCTTATGCCGTCTGGCTGTAGGTATTTCCCAAACGGGAACGCAACCACGGCGGCCGAGACCTCTAAACTCCTCACGTCTAGAGTGACGGTCTGGGCGGAGACAAACGCCACAGGCCGTATGTACACGTCTTCTCTAAACTTATTTGCCCTAAGCGTTTCTAGTATGGCGTTGCGCAACTCGTCGGCTGTGTAGGGGATTTTAATCCCGAGCACTTTGGCGGAGTCAAACATCCGCCTTATGTGGTCGTCTAGTCTAAACACTAGCAGATTCTCGCCGTTCCAATACGCCCGGATACCCTCAAAGATAGAAGTGCCGTAGTGAAGCGCGTGTGTAAGCACGTGTACCTTCGCCTCTTCCCACTTGACTATCTTGCCGTCGAACCAAACGTAGGGGGCGTAGAACTTCATGTCTTAAAGATAAGACGCCTCATTTCGGCCCCCACTTTTTCAATCTGGTGTCTTCTCATCTCTTCCATCAACTCCCTGAGGCGCGGGGCGCCTCTGTTGTACTCCTCGATCCACTCTCTGGCAAACTCGCCGCTCCTCACTCTTTCCGCCGCCTGCCTCATCTTTGCCTTAACCTCCTCGTCTATAACCTTAGGCCCCACGGTGAGTCCGCCGTATTTCGCAGTGTCGGAGACGCCTTGTAGCATACCGGAAATGCCCCTCTGCCAGATCAAGTCCATTATGAGCTTAGCCTCGTTTAAAACTTCGAAATACGCCACCTCGGGCTGGTAGCCCAGCTCCACAAGCGTTTCAAACCCCTTTTTAATCAACTCCATAAGCCCTCCCACTAACACCACCTGCTCGCCTATTAAGTCGGTCTCCGTCTCCTCTGCAAAGGTGGTCTCAATTACTCCGGCGCGGGTGGCGCCTATGCCCTTGGCAATGGCCAACGCATATTGCAAAGCCCTGCCGCTGTAGTTCTGGTAGACGGCCACTAACGCCGGGACCCCCCTGCCCGCCAGAAACTCCTCTCTCACAGCCTTCCCAGGCGCTTTGGGCGCCACCATGACTACGTCTACATACTGAGGCGGCGTTATGAGCTTGTAGTGTATATTAAACCCGTGGGCGAAGTCCACGACGGCGCCTCTTTTTAAATAGGGGCCGATCTGCTCCCGCCACACCTTTGGCTGTTCCATATCTGGTATCAGGACTAGAACAACGTCCGCTTGTTTTACTGCGTCTTGTACTTCGTATACTTCAAAGCCCTCGCTCTTGGCCAAGTCCCACGACTTTCCCCCCCTCCTCAGCCCCACAATTACGTTTAGGCCGCTGTCTCGTAAGTTGAGCGCCTGGGCCCTCCCCTGTATTCCGTAGCCTATCACTGCGATGACCTTGTCCTTAACCATGTCTAAAGAGGCGTCGCTATCTGTATAGATCTTCGCCATGGTTATAGAAACTCAAGAATTTTTATATATCACTTCTATGTGGAGGACCTCGGGGAGTCTGTCAAGCTTGTTAAAAAGCCACTGCACCTCGTCTTCCTCCCCCTCTAAAACTGCTGTAATTTTGTAGACGTTGTCCTCTCCAACTACAACCAGCGACTTAGTCCTTACCTTGGCCCTACGCATAATCGCCACGACTCTCCCCAACGCGTCTAACGACTGCGGCGTAACTAGGTTAATGTTCATAGACCAGCTTGACGTCCATTCCCGGAGGCAGAATTGCAGAGGTCAGCCAGTCGCCGGGCTTAACCCACGGCAGCACTATGTCTATCTCGCTGTCTATCGTCAAGTCTACAACCAGAGGCTGGTTTCCTCTCAACGCCTTTGAAACAGCGCTCTCAAGCTCTTCATAAGTCTGAGGCCTTATGCCTTCTATGTCGTAGGCCTCGGCGATTTTTATAAAATCTGGCCTACTGCTAAACTCAGTGGCCACAATCCTACGGTCGTAGATGTAGACCTGCCACTGTTTTACTAATTGCAGAGCCCTGTTGTCAAATATCACCGTCACGATGGGCAGGTTGTAGTCTCTGACTAAGGCCAGGTTGTTCATAGTCATTTGAAACGACCCGTCGCCGTCTATGCACAAAACTGGGCGGTCTGGAGCCGCCAGCTTCGCCCCAAGCGACGCGGGGATGCAGAAGCCCATAGTCCCAAGGCCGGCCGACGTGATGTAAGACCCAGGCTCGTAGACGTCCCACGCGATCTCTGTCCACATCTGGTGAGACCCCACCCCGGTGACGAGTATTGTGTCTCTAGGCGCCGCCCTCCTCAAGACTTTTAAAGCGCGCCACGGGTGGAAGCCGGGAGTCCCATCTGCGATTTTGGCCATTGCCTCTTCATAAGCCTTCCTGATCTGGCTCAGCCATTCTAAAAACCTTCTGTCGTACTCCCCAATGGTTTGTATCTCCGCTATTAGTTTTCTTAGGGCAGTTTTCGCATCTCCCACAACTCCTATGGTAGGCTTTACGTTTTTCCCAATTTCACTTTTGTCGACGTCGATGTGTATAAGTTTCACTCTTCCGCTTTTCACATTTTGGACAAGTTCTTTAAACCTCCCCCACGTCCTGTCGCTAAACCTAGTGCCCACCGCCAGTATTACATCTGCGTTTGCCAGAGCCGCGTCTGCCTCCGCGCGGCCGTGCATCCCAGCGGGCCCCATGTACAGCGGGTAGTCATGCGGTATAGCTGCCTTGCCGGGCAGCGTGGAGACTATGGGGGCGCCCAGCGTCTTGGAAAGCTCTAAGACTTCCGGCGTCGCGCCTGACCAGAGCACTCCGCCCCCCACTAGGATCACCGGCCGCTTGGCCTCTGCCAACATCTTAGCCGAGGCCCTGATCTTCTCCTCGTCAGGCGGCGGCGGGATGTACTTCTCCCTATTTACAACTATCCTGTCTTCAAAGCCTGGGTCTTCGCTGAGCTGAACGTCCCTGGGCAAGTCTATTAGAGTGGGGCCCGGCCTCCCAGTGATAGAAATCTCGTAGGCGGTCTTAAACGCAGGAGCGGCCTCAGACGGCTTTCTAACTTGGTATACGAATTTTGTAATTGGCGTCACAATGCCAGGTATGTCCGTCTCCTGGAAGCCGTCGCGGCCAAACACAGTGGTGGTCACCTGGCCGGTCAAGGCGACGACAGGGACCGAGTCCATATATGCGTCGGTCAAGCCTGTGACGAGGTTGGTGGCGCCCGGCCCGCTGGTCACTGCAACGACCGCCGGCCGTTTAGCCACTCTTGCGTAGCCCTCAGCCGCGTGAACGGCGCCCTGCTCATGTCTAAATAATATGGGCTCAACCTCTTGGCCGTACAGCGCGTCGAACAAAGGCATTATCTGGCCCCCCGGGATACCAAGGACGTGTTTAATCTTATACTGTTTGAAAGTCTCCACTAACTTGTCTACGACTCTCTTTCGGTGGTCTTGAGCCCCGAAGCTACCCCCGACATCGCCTCAACTAAACTAGATATATTTAAACTTTCTCCCAACTATATAGCCTATATATTTCTGCAAGCTTAATAACCTTTTTTACATTAGAGAAGGTAGGGATTTCGTCGAGAGAAGACACGTCCACCCACTCCCCCTCCCTAAGAGAACCGCCCACTCTCCTAACCAAGTAGACAAGGTCGAAGTGTATGTGAACCTCCTCAGGGTACTCTACTCTCTCCTCTAAGATTACAAACGGTAGAGGCCTCTCTACGACTTTGTCGTCGGCCACGCCCCTGGTGACTCCCACGGGCTCCACTACCAGCCTTGTTTCTTCGAAAAACTCTCTAACCAACGCCTCAAGCGGAGTCTCTCCGTCTTCCACATGTCCCCCTGGGTAGAGGTAGACTCCCAGCCTCTTATGTCTCACCATGAGCACCTTTCCCTCCTCGATTAACACGCCGCTAGCCACGACGCACTTCCTCACCACGTGCCTACTTTTGTAAATTTTTAAAACCTCACCACGAGTAGAGGACGTGTTCGGTAAAATCAAGCTGGGGCTAGAAGAGTGGAAGAAGGTGGAAGAGGAGCTGAACAGAATCTCCTCCGGCGAGCCGCTGGAGATTGTGATAAACCTATCGCTCGTGTCGGCCGAGGGAGAAGAGGAAGAAGAGGAGCACCATCACCACCACGTACATGACTTCGAAGAAAACGACTTTACGAAGGAGGTCTCTAGCCTCATCGAGCACGTAGTCAATACCTACAGGTCGCATGTACACCCTCACCTACACGCCCACCATGGGAGCGTGATGTTTACAGTCAAGGGAGACGTCAAACAAGTCCTGAAGTCGCTAAGAGAAGTCTTAGAATACGTAAAGACCAGTTGCGAAAAGTGCGTCCTACACACGGTAGACGGGGAGTTTCACATAGGGGAAGACCTCGCCGGGCTTTACTTCGGCGACGCCTACAAGATAACCGTGATACTGCCAGCGGCTGACGGCAGGAGGCTCAGAGTACACGAGGTGCACCTCTAAGCCTGTCCAAGATACAGTTTATCGTCTCGGTAGGCCCCTCTATTTTTGCAATGTCGCCGATTGAAACGTGGGGGAGGCCGGCAATCCACATGTACCTGTGTATAAAACTCGGGTCGTCAATCGCCCAGACGCACCTCTCGGCGACTTTTTCCATGTCGTTCTTGTAAACCACTACGTCGCAGTCGCATTGCGTTGGGTAGCCGAGGATTTTCGCCAGCGTGGAGGGGCCTACCAGGACGGGGATCCCCATTTCATATATTTTCCAGTACAACAGGCACACCTTAGTGTTTTTCTAGCTGGTTAATATCTACATCGTCGACTAGTATGTACAGGTCTTCTAGTTTTATCCTCTTCCACTTTTTCATTAACTTTTTTAAACTTAGTTCTTTAAACTCGGGGATGCCTGTCTCATCTACTTTTCTAACTAATATTTTCACGTTTTACGTGTTGTTTTAAAACAGCTGTACCTCCTCCCCCGGCGTAGTGGGGACGTAGATGTTGTCGTAGCCCCACGAGCGGGCTCGCCTAACTAACGGCGCGGAGGCTATTGGGTCGGTGTGTACTAGGATTATGCGCGTCTCTGGCGTGAAGTGTTTTATAAAAGTCTCGAGCTCTCTCCTGCCTGCGTGGGCGCTGAAGTCAAACCACTCCAGCCTGGCCTCGACTTTTATAGTGGCTCCGTCCACGACGGCGTAGCCTTTGCTAAGAATTTCAAAGCCCGGCGTATTGGGGGCCTGGAAGGAGGGGAGGAAGATGCCGTTTTTCTTGTTAGAGGCAAGTCTCTTGAAGTAGAACAAGGCGGCGCCTCCCTTTAACATGCCTGCCGGCGTTATTACAATTGACGACTCTTCTAAGGCGCCTTTCCGCACGTATGTGTTGGGGACCTCCACGGCCACTTCTAACGCCTTTTTATACAGGCCGGGGTCTCTCAACAGATGGGGGTACCTCCCCACAATTTGGTTAATCTGCCTAGCCAACCCGTCGACGTATATGGGGTAGTCTACGCCGTGTCTAACTAACGTGAGTAAAATCTCCTGCGCCCTCCCAAGCGCAAAGGAGGGGATCAACACGCTCCCGCCTCCCTCCACCACCTCTCTCACCGCATTGACGAAGTCTTTTTCAAGTTTTTCGCGAGGGGGGTGGTCGGCGGAGGCGTAGGTCGCCTCCATGATTACCACGTCGGGGTCTTTCGGAATGTTGTACAAGTCGGCGCCTCTCAGTAAGTTTGTATCTACAAGGTTGAAGTCGCCGGTGAACACCACGGTGTTGCCCTCTATTTCAAACACGCCTATGGCGCTCCCAGGGATGTGGCCCGCGTTGTAAACTGTGAGGGTAGCGTCTGGCCCCACCTCCACAGGCTCGCCGTACGTGAGGGGGTAGGCGCTCGACATGACCTCCCTCACCTCTTCCTGCGTGTACGGGAGGTAGTACCCAGACAGCTTTATGGCGTCTGTGTACATCAAGTCGCTCAGCTCCATAGTCAACGGCGTTGAATATAGGGGAGTCCTCGTGGAAACGTACAACGACGGAACTCCGCCGCTGTGGTCTAAATGCGCGTGGCTTAGAAACATCGCCGTCAAGTCCTTAGGCCTTACGTGAAGCGGGAAAACCGGCTTGTCTTGTGCGTCAAAACTAACGCCGTAGTCTAACAACACGCCGTTTGACGGCGTCTTCACCAACACCGCCAATCTGCCGACCTCCCCAGCGCCTCCTAAAAACCTAATCTTCACATTGCCGGTGCGACCTATGGAAAAATAAACTTTTATATCCCTAGGTCAAGGCGTTAAGATGGAGGAAGTGGACAAGCTTCTCAACGCCTTAATTACTTTAAATAAGAGAATATACAAAAACCTAGAGGAGATAAATAATATTCTAAAAGAGAAAATAAACAAGTAAAACGAGGCGGAGCCGGCGCCTAATAAAAAGGGCGTCTTACATATAAACACAGCTTTACTACACTACGTGGACCCTCTAGGCCCTGCTAGAGAAGAGTTCGTCAAGGTAGTAGACGAAGTGGCTCGGCGGCTGGGCCTATCAGAAAGGCCCGAAGTCGAGAGGACGAAACGCTACGGCTACTTCTCGGCCAGATTCCACAAATACAGGGTAGATCCCACCATTTTGAAAAAAGCGGCGGAGGAGGCGGGGAAGGCGCAGTTCAACTACCTGTCTAACATCTACGCAGAGGGCCTATACCTAAACGCCGACTTAAACATAAAGAGCCTAGCGGCGCTGGTCTTCGAGGCGGTGGAGAAAATGGGTAAAAAATATGGGTACACAGAGGGCTGCGTCAAGGGCTCATACCTCGTCGAGCACACCTCCGCCAACCCGGTCCACCCGCTTCACATCGGCCACGGCAGAAACGCCATCCTCGGCGACTCGCTGGTCAGACTTCTGCGTTTCTGCGGCGCCAGGGTGGAGACGCATTTTTACGTAGACGACTGCGGCGTCCAAGTCATGTACGCCGCCATTGGGTACAACGCGGTGAAGAACGAGGTGGACGAACGCGTAAAGAATGCTAAGCCAGACGTCGTAGTTGGGCATTTGTACTCTGCAGTTAACGCCGTCGCAGAGATAAACAGGCTTAAAAAAGAGCTACCTGTTGCGGAGGGCGACGAGAAGAAGAGAGAAATTTTAAGAGAGATCGACGAGTGGGTGGCTGTTATCAAAAGACTCATGGACTTGGAGGGCGAGTTTACAAACAAGGTCGTGGAGGCCCTAGGACAGAGAAATCTAGTCGAGGAGGCGGTACAACTCAACAGGAGGTATGAGGCCGGAGACGAAGACGCGAAGAAGATTGTGAGAGAGGTGGTGGACCTCGTCTTAAGAGGGCAGAGAGAAACTCTAGCCAGACTCGGCGTCGAGATCGAGCACTGGGATTACGAAAGCGAGCTGTCCGTGTGGTCTGGCGAAGCTTTGAGAATAGTCGCCGAGCTGAAGAAGAAGTGGCCGCAGTATGTCGAGGACAAGAACGGCGCAGTTGTGTTTAGAGCAGATAAATTCGTAGAAGACCTAGGCCTCGGCGAGGTCTTAGACCTCCCCAAGTTTATACCCCCCGTCACGTTGACCCGCTCCGACGGAACCACGCTGTACGTCACCAGAGACGTGGCGTATGCCCTGTGGCAAGCCAGAAGAGGCTTTGACAAAGTAGTTAGAGTAGTGTCTACCGAACAGACCCACGAGCAGGCGCACGTTAGGATAATTCTATACGCCTTGGGATACGTCGAAGAGGCGAAGAAAATCCTACACTACGCATACGAGATGGTGAACCTCCCCGGCGCCAAGATGTCCGCCAGGAGGGGCCAATACATATCGCTTGACGAAATACTAGACGAAGCCGCCGAGCGCTCTGCGGCGATGGTAAAAGAGAAAAACCCCGAAGTAGCAGGCGTCATAGCAGAAAAAGTCGGCATAGGCGCCGTCAGATACGCCTTTTTATCCACAGGGCCTAGAAAGCCCATAGAGTTTAAGTGGGACGTCGTGCTGAACCTCCGCCAAAACTCAGGCGCGTTTCTGCAGTACACCTACGTACGCGCCTACTCCATCTTAGAAAAGGCCCCGCCCCAGTGGCGGCCCCAAGTCCCAGAGGAGATGCTACCAGAGGAGCGCGAGCTGGTGGTAAAAATCGCGGAGTGGCCCACTGTGGTAAGAGAGGCGGCCGCCTCACTGAGGCCAGACTACGTCGCCGAGTACCTCGACGGACTGGCCCTAGTCTTTAACAGCTACTACGAAAAAGCCCCCGTCATAAAGGCCGAGGAGCCTGTGAGAAACTTCAGGCTAGCCCTAGTAAACGCAGTCAAGACAGTGCTAGAGGCAGGCTTCTACATACTCGGAATACCCACTCTGACCAAGATGTGAAGGCTGAGTTGGGACAAATCGGAGAATGCATCGCCGCCCACCGCCTCAAAAAACTCGGCTACAACGTGTGGACGCCCAGAGACTTTATACGCATGGTGGAGCTAGCCGCCCTTTACTACACAATAGAGGGCGAGTGTAGAGAAGAGCCAAAGACGCCTTTGACCTTTACACTGGCCACCCCGGCGGGGTACGTGGCGGTTACCTACTGGCAGGGGCGTTGTCTAGACGCCGCCGGCCGCCCTGCGTCTTTAATAGAAGCCAGCGTCTACGCCCCCTGTATCAAGAAATGCATAGAGGCGGGGCTGGGCAGGCTCTTAGAACTCCTCAAGCCACACTGGCGCGACTTACTACAACACAAATCTGCCCTAGCTACAATTGACCTCTTCGCCGAGAAAGACGGCGTCTTGTACGCAGTGGAGGTGAAGACAAACGAGGGAAAGCTCTCCAAGGCCCAGGTGGAAAAAACGCTGGTTTTTAGAAACTTTAAGCACTTGGCCGTCCGCGTATATTTGCAAAACCCCCTCGTTGAGATAAAGACTCTATGACCTGCCACGTCTTCTCTACACACACCACAACGTCGCGCGCGAGGAACTCCCTCGTTGCGGGAGACATCCTCTTGTACAAGTCCTCTTGGGCCAACGCGTAGGCAGACGCCAGGAACTTGGCCAGTACATATTCCCCACTTGCGGCGATTAGCTCCTCCATCTTGTCCCAACAGTCGGGCCACTTGTCAACTCCCAACAGCTCTAAGCAAAGCTCGGCCAGTTTTTTGTAATCCTCGCGGTCTAGGGCCTCTTTAATCCTACGCCTCAGTAACTCCCTCATCTATGAGTATGTTCTCCTCCTTGAAGCCCATCTCAATTAGCAACTTCTTTATCTTATGGCGGTGGTCTCCCTGGATTTCAATCCAGCTGTCTCTTATAGTGCCGCCGGCCGCCAGTCTCTTTTTCAATTCTCGTGCCATGTCCTTTATGCCTAGCTGTTTGGCGTCTTCAGAGTTGCCGAAGTCTACTATTGTGACGTAGTGTCCTCTTCTGTTTTCAAGACGTATTCTAATCAAAGCTTTTTCTTTTGTAATTGTTTGCATTAACGCGTTTTCCCCACCCCCTCCCAGCAGTTGGTCAATGATGTCCTAGGCGTCTTGACCCGGTATTTTAA
>JAVZUI010000049.1:0-12290 GCA_038879095.1 Pyrobaculum sp.
CCCCTCGTCGAGGGCGACCACGTCTATTTGGGCGTCTCCGCGCCACCACTGGCCCACGTATTTGGGCTTGAAGGGGAGCTTAACGGCCCCGGAGGCGATCAGTTGCCTGATTAGCTCCTCGAACACCAAGCCGTAGTGCTCCTCCAGCCTCGCCCACTCCCTCCTCAGCACCTCCTCGGCCATGCCCAGCTCCAGCTCCCCCCTGTTGGGCAGGACGAACTTCAGCCAGAACCACATGTAGTTATCTGCAATAGCGTAGACGCCCTTCCTCCTCTGGCCGTAAGGCACCACGTGCCGCCTCTGTAGAGGTATACAGCCCAGCCGGCCACGTCGCCGGATAGGCGGAGCGTGTTGCTACTGGAGTCGGCGGCGCCAGGCGAAACTGGGTAGTACCTAGCCGCGTAGCTCAGCAGGTCTGTCAAGGCGTATGCCGGCATAATGTGGGCGTAGTCCACGGCCATAACCCAGCTGAGCGGCCGCGTTGCCACTTCAGTATAGGCGCTGTGCATTAAAAACTCCGGGCGGTACGCGGCGTACGCCGTCCTGCCGCAGAGGTCGTGTTTTACAACGCCCCATAGGTGCGGTTTGACGTAGTCCACCTGGCCCAGCCGCGGCGTGTAGTAAGTGGCGTTGAGGACGGCCCTAGTGACGTAGTAGGTGACCGCCTCCTCCTTGTTAAGATATTTCACTCTTATGCGGTACTCCCTGGCGCAGGTGCCGGCGTCTTCTGGCGTTATGAAGTATCCCACGTCGTTAACCGTGGCCATAAGCCACGCCGGGAGAGTCCTATTGGGGAGCACTAGGTAGTACTGGCCGCCCTCTGGCGTAAATCTCAGCTTCCCCTTGAAGTATAGAAACTCCCCGACTCTTCCCTGCGCGGTGCGCCACCTGTTCCCATCTCTAACAGCCTTAGCCTCGACGTAGATCTCCACATCTACGTCGTGGACTTTGCCGTCTGTGGAGGCCGGGGCCACCACCAAGGCGTAGGATCTCCCCGGGAAGGCGTACTGATCCACATAGCCTACGAACATTGAGTTCACGCTTGTGCAGTAGACCCCGTCGCACGGCACCACCGGCACCAGCCACAGCGCCACAAAGCCGGAGGGAGACGGAGGCGGCGGTGGCGGGTTGGAGAAAGTCGTCCCAAAGGGAGCGTATATAATGGGCTCACATATCTCAATTGTTGGGTCGCATTCATCCGGCTTACCTGTGTCGTTACTCGGCGGAGGAGGCGGTGGAGGCATCTGCACGGCTGGGTGGACGTCGTGGTAGGTGACTCCCCCGGGCACGGCCAGGCCTCGGTAAGTGCCGTGCCAAGTTATGCCGCTTGCGTATTCTATTGACGCAGTGGTTATACTGTCTTTATTGTGGTATCCCAGGTTTTGCACGACGGTGCCTACTACGTTGGTGCCGAGGATGTAGAATGTCTCCACCGGAGCGGTGATCGTGCCGACGCCAGGGCTGTATGACCAGTCATACAGGGTGTTAAACCGAAATACTTGGGCGCCGAAGCTTTGGTAGTAGTACTTGTAGTGGTCAGGCCATATGACATATGCATTGGGAATTACCGAGGCCGGCACTGTCAGCGTGCCCACCGGCGTCTCTATAGTCCAGGGGGTTGAGCCGAAGGTAATCTCGGCAATGGGTATTAGAGTTGTGATGGTGGGGACAAGTTCAAAGCCCCCGTCTATAGACTCCTGGCCGGCGGCCAGCCAGACGTAGGGCCAGCTGGCGGCTTTAATCCCAACCCATGTGAAAAAGGCCTTTGCTCTGCCGACATCTCCGTAAAGCGGAGGATCATACCCGTCAGAACTGGCCAGCTCTATCCCCTCCTTCCCGGCCACCGCGGCTTTCTGCCCCATGAACTCTAGGTCGAACTCTGCCGAGAACCTCTCCTTGCCTATCCCGCCCAGGGGTATGTACCAATACCCCTTCGTGCCGCCGTTCTGCTGGACAGCAACGCCTCCCACGTAGGCCGTGGTGGAGCCCTGCGGCGTGGCCACTACGTACGCCACGGCGAAGCCGTAGCACGTGCTGTTGTGCTTCTTCCAGACATGGTTGACTACTACTAAAGCACCCGCTTTCCATCGAGCTCCAACGTCTTTAGCGACTACTTCAGCAAGAGCATCATTTGCCCAAGAGGCCTTCCCACCGCCTGCTTTCTGGAGATCTTCTGGCGTAAGAGCCACTTCAAATCTCGTGGCATTAACGGGAACGCAGGTCTTCGGATCGTAGCCTTTGAAAACCTGCCAGCTACCTTCAATATTTGCCAAGCTGTACAGCGCATATCTCACCGTTGGTATGGTGTTCTTGGGGGCGCCCACGCGGATGTTCATCCACTGCGGCGGCAGTACGCGGGCGTCTAAATCAAAGCGGAAGGGTATGCCCACGGTCTGGATGGTGAGGCCCGTCGCAACCCCCGGCGCCTGCTTCCACACCTCGCTCTTCTCCCCAAAAGTCCTCACAAAGCGGGACTCTCTAAACGCCGCCAGGAGGCCGCTGAGATTACCCTCGCCCCATTTTATCTCCACTTTCGGATCCCCGCCTGTGATAAACCAGACGAAGTCGAAGTACTCCTTTTTCATGTATATCTTGTCGGTGGTGCCGTCTGTGTTGGTGTTGTACTGACCCGGCGCTAGGCCGGACATTATGTAAAACCGCAGTACATCTTCGCCTTCATAGTAGTGGGTGACGGTCATTTTATACTGGCCGAATTGGCTCTCCTTTGGCTTATCGCCTTTCCACCAGTACTGGGCTCCGAAGTCGCCCGGCTCTACTGTATTCTTCCCGTACCACGGCACGTTGAGAGTGCACTGGTACTGACCCTCCTCTCTCTCGTCTAGGACTAGCAGATCGCACTGCGTCGAACCGGACTGCCAGCCCTGGCCTTGCACATTTCTTGCAAGTGTGAAGTACATAACCGTCTCGCGTATTTTCTGCCCAGTGGTGGCGTTGTAGTACTCGCACTTAACTTCGACGGTGTCAACTGTGGCGATCCAAGAGGTGGGGGCGTTGTACTCTATGCTGTGCACTTGCACTCTGTACCGAGTCTCCAGCGACTTGGGATCTCCCCACTGCGCCGCGTAGGGCATAGAGCCCTTCGCGCTCTGCGCCTTGTCAGTCCTCGGGAACCCAGTCTCCACCTTATACGTCAGCTTCAGCCCCATCTCAAACCAAGAAGCCGAACGGGTCACCGTCCGGGAGCTGACGACCCTGGAAGAGCGCTGAATAGTCTCACCCTTCCCCGGAGCCGGGCAGAGGTTTTCAAGACCTTTCCAGTCGATTGACGACCCTCCAATCTTTATTTTAGTATCGTTCACGTTGAATATCGAGCTTGACGACTGGCCCAGCGCCAGCGCCACCAGTAGCAGTAGTGCCAGCGCCAGGGCGTGGGTTGGACGCATGTCCCGTGTAGGATTTTTCCAATTTTGAAAAAAGGGGGTGTTTTTCGTTTCTGCCGGGTTTTACCTCCTCCTGGCCAGCCAGGCGGCGGCCGCGGCGGCTAGGGCCGACGCGGCGCTTAGGAGGGCAACCGCGCCCCAGTCTACCTCTCTGCGGACGGCGGTCTCCGTTACCCTCTCCACGGCGGTTTCCCGCACCGTCGTAGTCACCACGGCGGTTTCAGTATAGGTGGCTGTCACGGTCTGTGTGGCGGTCTGCGTGATGACCTGCGTGGCAGTGTGCGCCACGGTCTGGGTCACGTTGACGTAGACCGGCACCCTCTCTTCTCTAACGACAACGGAGTACCTCGGTAGCTCTGGCTTGGGCGCCTCTACGTAGGTGGTGTTGGCTAGGCGTAGCTGGTATATATCGCTTGCCCCCATACCAACTGCCGTCCCGTTTCTCAGCCTCACGACGAAGTAGCAAGGAGACCGCCACGCAATGTACTCGTAGTCAGTTATGCCAAGTCTGCTCAACATATATCTCAGATTCTCCTCCTCCGACACTCCGCCTCTCTCTATACAGAAGAAGTCCGAGATCTTCCTCACCGCCCTGTATATATCCAGCCTCCTCTCCCCCGGGGTGTACACGGCGTAGCCGATGAATGAATTGTTTCTGCCCCACAGAGAACTTATGAAAGCCGTGCCGCGCGTTGAATAGGCCAGGTCGAAGCTAATGAAGTATGGGCCTCGGTCGGGCACCGCCTTTTCCAACGCCTCTGCTATGGCAACTGCGTGGAGGGCCGCCTCGAGCTCTTTTTCCAAATACACGCCGTACGGCTTGCTACCGGCTAGGTAGACGAAGAGAGGTTCGTAGAATGATTTCGTCCGGTTTATGTCGATTCGCAACTCGGGCTCAGTGGGGTAGCTGTGCACCTCGTACCCCGGCTTGAAGTTGCCGTCTTCGCCTACCACCAGCGTATAGGTTCCGTATCTCGTGCCGTAGTAGAGCCTTGTGTTGTTCCACAGGGCTATGGGGGAAGTCCACGAGGCTGTTAAAATGCAGACGTTGGGTGCTAGGCACAGCGGCCCTTCTCCGCCCCATGGCACTGTGAGGTAGAGGCCGTGTCCCCACGGGGCGAGGGCGCCGTAGGCTATCCTAGGCCTCTCCCCGGGTATTATGAAGTGGTAGTAGAGGACGTGGTCGCCTTCGATAGTGACTCCGACGTAGTCTGTGTAGCCCACCGCGGCGTAGAGCGTGCCGTTTGGCGCCAGCCAGAAGACCGCAACCTGCCCTGGCCTCTCGAAGCGGAAGGCGAAGTGGGCCGCGACGTAGTGGAATATCCTAGTGTTGGGCACTGAGGTTCCGCCGTACCACTTGAACCTCACTATACGCCAGTTTACACAGACGGCTGGTTGGAAGTCTGCGGAGCTACCCTCGGCGTAGCCTATCAGCGTCACGTCGGCCCTCCTGCAGGCGAAGACCGAGGGCCAGTCGCTTAAATTGCCGTAGTAGAGGTGGAATACGTCTGGGCGCATAAACCACGTGATGTTTTCAGCGTTGGCATTGAATATAGACCTGCCGTCTTCGAATACCGGGTCGTTCCCTAGTTTGACCAGCCTGCCCAGATATGCGCTGTTTGGCGGCGCGCCGACCCAGAATATGTATATGGGCTGGGAGGCGTTGAACTCCAGCCGGCCGGGCTCGGCCAGCAGTCTGGCGGTGAAGTTAACCCAGCCGCTGGGGGTGTAGAAGGCGTCCTCCCGCACCACCACCTGCAGGTAGAACTCGCCGTAGTACTCCACCTTCAACGCCGCGGCCGCGGCGGCCAGGAGCAGTAGCCCCAGCACAAGCGCACTCCTCCGCATAAGAAATTAAGACCGAACCCCCTTTTAAAAATACCGCTGTGAAACCCACGCCGCCTTAAAAGGCGTATTTTACAACTTTCAACTTCCTCACCGCCTTAAATCGGCGGATTCCTCAACGCTCTGCTTCCTTGCCGCCTTAATAAAACGAACCTCTTCTGCTTATTTAAGGCGGCGAGAGAGTTGAAAGCCGTGAAATTCGCCATTTAAGGCGGTGAGACAATCGAACGTCGCAGAGACAGGACGCCGAGGGAAACGGTGTAAAAAAGCCCCAGCGTGAAGGCGAACGCGTTGGAGATTTTCACAGCCATTTTCCCAGCGTCTTTTCAACTATCTCGCCGCCTTAAATCGGCATAAAACTCAGCATTCCACTCTCACGCTACCTTAAAACGACACATTTAACGGCTTTCAACTCTTTCGCCACCTTAAATGGCGGGTTTTACGGCTTTCAACTCCCTCACCGCCTTAAATCGGCGGGAGAGTTGGCTTTCAACTCTTTCGCCACCTTAAATAAGCGAAAGAATCTGCTTTCAACTCTCCCGCCGCCTTAACACGCCGTTGAAGACAGGTTCCCACTCTCTCGCTGACTTAAAGCAACCTGCGTTCTGCTCTTGCGCTACCTTAAAAAGGCGGGGAAACAGCTTTCTATTCTTTCGGCGCCTTAAATAGGCGTATTTTCCGGCTTCACACAGTCTTGGCGAAACGTCTCAACACGGTGCAGTGCCGTGGAGAAGGGAGGAGGGGGGAGTGGGAATTGCGCCTCTTGGAGTGGGGAAAAAGGGGGGTTTAGCAGGACTTCAGCCCTACTGTGAAGGAGGTGTAGTGGGTGACTTGACCGCTGTGGTTCCTGCCGTAGACGGCGAAGGTAAACGGCTCCGCTGGGTCTAGCGCGATGCCCGTGTTTATCCACCTATTCCAAAACTCAACGTTGTACTGCTTGATTACAATTGTCTGCCCGTTTATTACCGCTTCGTGTTGGTAGCTGCCTCTCGCGTGGACTTGTAGAATTGCCACGGTCATGTTTTTAAAGACGACTACCCGCAGAACCTCGTCTGTGTAGACGCTGGCGCTGGGCCAGGAGTCGCAAGACGTGCAGTCCTCCCAAAACACCACGTAGTCCATGATTACGTCTGGAATCGGCTTGAAGGTGTACTGCGAGACTCCGTTGGGGGTTAGAGTAGCCGAGGTGTACCCAGCGTCCCAGAACTTCTTCAAATTAACAACTTTAGCCCATATCCCGTCTTTTCTCAAATCCCTCGTGTCGCTTCCCTGGACATATATGGCGTTGGTGACTGAAAGCGTGGCGCACAGGTTAGACACGTCGCCCTCCGCTCTGACGATGGAGAGTGGCACCGCCGGGGCCCCTCCGCATCCTACGTATGCCACGCCGCCTACTACCACGGCGTAGGCATCGTGGCAGGTTATCTTTGTGTCCAGCCTCTTCCCCCCGACGTATATCTCGGCGTAGCTGACTTGGGACAGGCGGGCAGACGCCTTGGGATCCGCGCCGCCGGTTCTGGGGTCGAAGGTGACAAACCGCGCCGCCCACGAGCAGGAGTCGCACGGGGGGAGCGCCGGCATTGCAAACACCGCGCTCCACAGGAGCGCAATTGCTAGAGACGCCAGCGCCAGCGCGGGTACTCCATAGGCTATGTTCATAAAAACCCGTGGAGAGGGGACAGTATTGAATTAAGAGCTGGAAAACTGGCTAATCTCTCTCTACCAGCCGCCTCAGCCCGCCGGTTTTACAAACGCTACGTATACTTTGACGCGTCCGTAGGGGGTGTCCCAGAGGCCTGTGTCTATCAGCTCCACTGTGTAGGCGGAGGCTGTGGAGTTGGCGGTGGCGTAGTAGACGTAGAGGGCGCCCCCGTGGAGGCGGGGCGGTACAAACCAGCAGGCCCTGCCCAGTAGCAGGGGGACTGGCCTCGGCGTTTTAACCCGCAGACCTAGGGGGCAGTCTCCGACGAGGAGGCCGTAGGTCGGCGCGTTTTGGGCACCCGTCTCGTCTAGTACCACGGTGCCGTTTGGGTATAAGACGGCGGGGGCCGTCCTAACGGGCACCGGCATTGTGGCTCTGCCGTTTTGAAAGTTGTACAGCGCCTTGGCGATATTCTCCACGTCTGCCGACCTCTGGAGCATCGGCGCTATGTAGTAGAAGTAGGAGAGGGCCATCCCGGCCAGGGCTATTGAGACGGCGGCGTAGATTAAAAACTTTACCGTCAGCATACCGCCTCGATTAAAACCACCCTCCCCCTGGCCACTACGTTCCTCGGCTCGCAGCCGGGGGGCACTGAGTATTTAAACGGCGGGGGGCACCACACCCCGGTGTAGGGATCTGGGCCGATTTTATACACGCCCCTGGGAGGCGGCACTAGCACGGTGCAGTTGTACCCCCCAGGCCACAGCGCCACTCTAGCCAAGATGCTGACGTCTTTTAAAACCTCAGACGCCACCTGCGCCGACGCCGTTGGGTACAGCACCAGCGCCACCTTCCCGTCCTGCGTCTGCACCAGCCACGCCCATTTAATTGCCTGGGGATCCGAGGGCGGGGGAGGGACTGCGTATGTGACTAAATGGGTTGGCATCATGGCGTAGAGCATTACGCCTAGCGCCGCGGCGGTGAGGACGATAAATACCGCGGCTACGATAGGCTCGCTCATTTGATCTCCACAGCTACTCCGCCGGCTTCTACCCGGCTCTCCACATACACGCCTTGGGGCCTCCAGAGGAGCCGCACCGGCACGCCTGACGCGCTCACAACGCCGCCGAAGGTCTTAGTGACGTAGAAGCTCCTGCAGGGAGGCTCGGCGCCGCTGGGCGGGGCTAAGAGCGCTGAGTATGGGGCCTGGGCCGCCACGTACACCGCCCTGCACGCGGCTATCGACTGAGGCGGTGTGAAAAGGGCATACGCCAGCGCTATTGCAACAGCCGCAACTGCCAACACGGCGACGTCCGAGGGATCCATGGAGAAAAGGGCGGCGAGGGGGAAAATTGATTAAAAAGATGCGCGGAATTTCTCCGCGCGGTCGGTAAAAAGAGGTTTGGTTTTATCTGCAGACTAGGCCGTATGCCCGCCCCAGCGCCCACCAGCTGATAGAGGGCGGGGAGCCGCCTGTGCTCACCTGGCTCACTACACTACCGCCGGGGGTCACCAGCCAGCAGGTGAGGAAGTGGCCGTAGGGGGCTATTAACATGGTGTCGCCTCGGTCGAGGGCTTCGTAGTTGGCCGGCCAGTAGGTAAACAGCGCGTCGAGAGTTGGCCTCTTCGGCTGAGCGTACATATAGTGGCCGGTTGTAGCAACGAGAAACAGCGCGAATACCGCTATCATTACCGCTATCTCTACCCCCTCTCTCATACCCCCTCCCTCCTCTTAAGCGCTAGGACTGCCACGGCTGTGACGGCTCCGGCTACCGCCAGGCCAAGGGCTAGGAACAGCCACTTCCTCCAGCTCTCCTCCCCCAGGGCCGCCTCCAGTGCCGCTATTTGCTCCTGGGCGGCGGAGAGCTGGGAGCGGAGGCTCTCCACCTCAGCCGCCAGCGAACTTGCTACTTTTGTAGCGTTTTCATATGCGGCCGCGGCCTCTTCAGCCCTCTTCTTGGCCTCTCCCAGCTGTTGCGAGAGAGAGGCGCGTTCGGCTGTGCACTGTTTGTAAAGGCTGTTGAGGCGCTGGGCGTCCGCCTCGGCTTCAGCCGCCCTCCGCTCCACAGAGGCTTTGGCAGACTCCAGCGCTTTGACAGCCTCTGTGGCGTTTTTCAAAGCCGCCCTCAGCGCTTCGGCCTCATTCCTCAGCCTGGTCAGCTCGGCCTCGGCTTCAAACACGCGGGCGAGTAGCGAGGCGTTGTCAGGCAACCTCACCACGGCGTAGTCAGTCCTGTACCACCCCTCGGGAAGCTGCCCCGTGAAAACCCCCAGCGCCGTCTCCGCCGTAGCTTGGGCTTGCATCATTGTAATATTTCCCTTAAACGCGGTGAGCCTCAGCGGGAGCCACCTCAGCCACGCCCACCTCACGCCGTCTGGACTGCAGTAGACATCGCCGGCGGCTACGACGTAGTTTTCTCCGTATGTTATATACGCCGGCTTGAAAGCTGTAAAACGGCAGAGTTGCTGCATGTACATATAGACCGCGCTGTCCTCCTCGCGGGTGGCGGGGACGTAGTACAAGCCATGCTGGTAGAAGTAGACAGCCGTCCCGTTGGGCGTGAAGTACATGAAATGCGTCGCGTTTAGTAGCGAGGCGGCGACTAGAAACGCCAGTGGGTCGAACCACCCGTACATAGCCGGTAGGAGAAAAAGGGGATATATGGAAAAAGCTTAGGTTACTGGAATTCTAACTCCCGACACTTTATACGTAACCGACCTCCCAGTGGCGTCGACTAGCACAACTATGACGTCGTAAGACGTGCCTCCTGTCAGCGCCGCGGGGCAGAGATATGAAGCGGACTGCCCAGCCTTCGGCTGTTGCGCGCCGCCTTGGAACTGGCACGTAGCCTGTTGGTAGTTTGTAGAGCCAACAGTGGCGTATCTAACTATTGGGGCTTGTGACACTTGTCCCTGGTAGACCTCCAAGTTTACCACAAACCCAGTGGTAGATCCCTGTACGTCTACTTTAGCCCTCAGTTGCTGTGCCTGCGCGCCCATTTGCGAGTATACAATACCTGCCACCAGTGCAGAGATTACTAGTACTACGGCTAGCACTATTACGTATTCCATCGATATCGCGCCTTTTAGCTTCTTTATTTTCACCCTTTTCATTGCCCCCCCATAACTAACTTCTTATATTGATTGACGTTTTAGGTAGATGAGGTACGCAACGAGGGCGGCCAGCCCCGCGGCGAGCGCCATGGCTATGTACTGCATCAACGCGGCTTTAGACTCGGCTTCAGACCTGGCGCTGGCGCAGGCGTCGAGCTCCGCCCGCAGTTGCGCCGCCTCACTGTTCAGCGCATCGTAGCTCTTAAGAGTTTCGTTGAGCTTTGTAGCACATGCTGAATACTTCTTTCCAAGTTCTTCCGCCGCCTGGCTGGCCTTGGACAGCTCTTCCCGTAGCTGTACGAGCTGTGCGGCGAAGTCGATTTGGTTAGGCAACCGGAATACCTGACCTCCGTAGGAGTACCAGCCCGCGGGCAACGCGCCTGAGACGGGGCCGAGGGGTGTCTCGGCTGTGAAATTCGCCGGGAAGATCTTGGCGTCTGAGCGCCAGAGCGGGTAGAAGAGCGCGAGGGCGCGGGCCTCAATCCAGCTCTCGCCGTCTTTTGAGCAGTATACAGTCTCGTTTAAATCCAGCGCCGTGTATCTACACACTGTTTGGAGTATGTAGTAGGCCTGTCCAGCGTCTCCAACCAGCGTGAGGCCGGTCCAGTAGTACCTCTGGTCGCTGGGGTCGTAGAAATGCGTCGCGTTTGCTAGTACTAAATCTGCCAGGCGTACATAGGGCGGGTGGTACATTACCAGCTGTGCCAAGGCGTACACCGCCAGTATTGTGAGCAACAAGGCTTTCATAAGCCCAGGGCGATGATAGTCAGATATGTAAACACGTAGGCGCCTATGCCCGCGACTGAGGCTATGGCAAGCGCAAGGGGCGCTCCGCGGGGTATGAGCGCGACTAGCATTTGTAGCGATACTATCAGCGGGACTATCTGCAGTGTGACGAATAGGATGTCTTCAACCGGTGGGGGGGTAATTGCCATGCTGGCTGTGGCCTCGGACGGCAACTGGCTGAATATTGACGCGAAGACGAGGATTATTCTCACGATTACAAGAGTGGCGGCTATAAACACGGCGATTACCATCAGCGCGTTGTTGCTCACGGTTTTGTTCACTCTAATCACCGAGAGGACGAACTGCCTCAGCACTCCTATGGCGAGGTCGTTCGGCCCTGCGAAAGTAGTCGCGGTGTAGAGCATGTGCGTCGCTTTGTATATATTCGACGGCCGCCTCACGTGGATCTCATCAAGGTGTCTACGTCCCTTCGTAGGAACGCCCATAGCGCGAGAAGCCCGAGGGCGATAACGGGTATCGACTTGTAGATAATCTGCAACACGGTGATAGCGGTGTTTTGCATCTCGCCGAGGGTGTTCTGTAAAATTCAGGAAAGGGGAGGACGGAAGGGAATTGAACGGAGGAAAAAGGGGGGCGTTAGATTGTCTCCCAATGCGCCACCTTGATCCAGCGGTCCACCAGCGACGTGTCTGGCTTGATGTATACGCCGTCGGGGGCGTGCTCCACTATGAACTCCCAGCGCCGGCCTCCCGCCTCCTCTCCTCCACATACCTCTCCACCGCCTCCACGCACTCCCTCGGGGAGAGCCCATTGCAAAAACGACCGTCTATCTCCACGCCGTCTACCACGGCGTAGTATTGATACTCCGCTCCTATGCCGTGGTAGATGTTTCTTATCTTCCTCTCCAGCCTAACCTCGCGCCTATCCGCCAGCTCGTACAACGCCTCCGCCAGCGTTGGGCTAAGCCCGCCCCACCCCAGCCACTCCTTCCTAGCCCTATACTACGCCATGTACCTCCTAGCCCCGGCGTCGTAAGGTAGTGCGTAACGTATGTAAACGCCCCTCGCCCTCACCTCAGCCACAACGGCGTCTAGACCGTTGAAGACGCCTTTTTGTAGACAGCCCCATGTGAGCCCAAACCTCCTAGGCAGTTCAAAGGCCTCTGGGAGGGGCACCCTCCTACAGATCTGTGCGCCAGGCGCGGCCTGCGTGGCTTGGGCCGTCTGTGCGTTTTGCATCTCCCTTAGGTAGTCAATTACCGATTTCATACTCCCCCCTATGTGCCACTTTAATCCAGCGATCCACTAGGGGGGTGTCTGGCTTTATGTACACGCCGTCTTCCGCCTCCGCCACCTTGAAATGCCACGTGGCGTTGCCCCACTTGCAAAACGCCTTGTGCCACCGTATGAAACAGCTCAACGGCTTGCCCATTAACTCACCATCCCACCAAAAGCCGTCTCTGGCCCAGTACCCAGGCGCCGCGTCTGGGCCAAACTCACCCCTAACTGCCTTTGTCACCTCACACCGGGCGTAGTACTCCT
>JAVZUI010000050.1:0-12109 GCA_038879095.1 Pyrobaculum sp.
GGTGATAGGCACCTGGAGGGCTGACATTGCCACGCACTACTGCGTATTGGAGCTTGCCTCCGGCCGTACGTCGCAGAGGCCGTGGGCGGGGCCAGCGCGCAAGCCCTCCTAGGGTCCTTTGTGGCTTTGGAGTCGAGGCTCATGTAGGTTCATACACACTGGACGTCTAGCAGCGGAGCGATCGGCGCCTCTGCTATGCCCTCGTCTATGGCCCATGTGGCTGTGTGAAGCGCTGCCCTCGACGCCGGGCCCAACGGGATTGGGACGTCGATTAGTTGCGGGTCGTGGGCGTAGTCTAGCTGGCACCTCCCCCCGTATTGGGAGGCGATTAGGGCGAGGTCTGGGGCGTACTCCCGCGCCCTTTTGGCCAGGGCCTTGGCCAGGGCTTGGTCTGCGCATGGCACCACCAGCGCGTCGGCTGTGGCTGTGTAGGCCAGTACTCTGTCAGCGAGGTAGTTGTAATACGCCTCTTCTAAAATCGCCGATATGTCTCGGCCTGCGGGGTCGTACTTACATGTGCCGCGGCATGCCAGCTCTATCACCCTGCCGGCGGCTCGGTCTGCTGTGTAGAACTCGTAGGTCTTTGCGTCTGCCAGCCTCTTTGCCACATAGGGCGCCACGTGTTGGACGTAGTGTAGCAGAGGGGTCGCGTAGAGGGGGACTGTGGGTATCTTCCGCCCCTTGTAGTAAACTGCGGCCTCGTTTTCGTATATGAGGACCTCAATCATTTATAATGTAGTTTTTCCACTGATATATGGATTTCGGCCTGTCTAGGGAAGACAAGCTTTTTTTAGAGTCCGTTAAGTCTTTTGCAGAGAGGGTCATCGCTCCCAGGTGGGTGGAGATAGACGAGAGGAAGTGGCCTATTGAGGAGGTGGCGGCGAGGCTGGGGGAGGCAGGCCTGTTGGGGATCCCCCTAAGCGCAAAGTACGGAGGCCAGGAGGGCACTTTCCTACAGGCGGCCCTCGCGGCAGAGGAGCTAGCCTACGCAGACCCCTCTCTCGCCACTCCGGTGTACATGCTTTTAGAAACTGCGTGGCCTTACGTAGTGCAGAGGCACGGGCGGGATGAGGCGAAGGAGGAGGTGCTGCCGGAGGTGGCCAGGGGAAGGGCCTTCGTTGGGATAGCCTCCACCGAGCCCCAGGGCGGCAGCGACGTGGCGTCGTTTGTCACCAAGGCTGTGAAGGAGGGCGACTTGTGGAGGCTGTACGGCGAGAAGAACATGGTCACCGGCGTGGCGACGATTTTAAACCTGCCCTACGGCGGCGGCGTGGTCGCAATAACAAGGACGGGGAAGGTGGAGGACAAGCACAGAGGGATAACAGTCTTCTTGGCGTTGTTAAAGAGGAAAGGCAAAGTCTCGCCTGGCTTTACCTATAGAGACTGGGATGAGATCGGGCGCCACGGCCTCCCCACGGGGTATCTAACTCTCGAGGGCCTCCCCGTGGAGGACTCTTTTATGCTAGGCGAGCTTAACGGCGGGTTTAAAATAGCCATGGAGGGCTTCAACCTAGCCCGCACAATAATAGGCGCGGCCTCCGTAGGAGCCGCCAGGTGGTTGCTCGACAGAGGCCTTGAGTGGATTAGACAACGCGTAGTCTTCGGCAGGCCCATCGCCAGCTACCAGGGAGTTAGTTTTAAATTCGCCGAGCTCTACGCCCGCCTACAGTCTGCGCAGTTGGCGGTGTACAAAGCGGCGTGGGTGGCCGACAGGCACTACGGCGGCGACGTGGCTTACACCGTACAAGACGTGGCCACCGCCGGAGCAGTCGCCAAGTACCTCGCAGTCTCCCTCGCAGTGGAGGTGGCTCTAGAAGTAATGAAGTGGTTCGGCGGCGCCTCGTACTTCAAAGAGACTAACGTGGCCCGTTCTCTCCTCGGCATACTGTCCTACTACGTGGGGGCGGAGGGCGCCGAGAACGTCATGAAGTTGATAATAGCCCGGAACGTCATCGGGAGAGAATTTGTATAATACAGTTTTTCTAAAGTTGTGAAACGCATAGAGGGCCTTAGGCTTCAGCTAGACGCAGTGGGGTATTTAAAGTCGGTAAAGAGACTGCTTGGGATCACGTATAGAGACTTGTCGGCGTTGTTGGGGATACCTGAAAGCGTCTTGTCCCGCTATGCCACGGGCGACATGCTACCCTCGGCGGAGACGGCGAGGGAGATGTTGGAAAAACTAGAGGAGGCCTACCCAGTGTCTGAGGTGGTGCGCGCCAAGGTCAAGACCTACGAGTCGTATGTAGACATGTCTTTTGTACAGCTCCCAGACTTCTGGCGGCTCTACGAGATATACCTGGCGCGGAGGTTCGGCGGCTACAACTTCGACAGGGTCCTCACAGCCGCGGTGGACGGCATACCTCTCGCCGTGGCGGCCGCCTCTCGCTTCGAGGCGCCGCTGGTAGTGGCCAAGGGATATAGAGAGCCCGGCGTAGAGAACTACGAATTTACATATCTCAGAGAGGGGCGGCCCATAACTTTGTACGTGCCGGCGCCGTATTTACAAAAAGGCGACAAGGTCTTGATTATAGACGACATAGCCAGGACGGGCAAGACTCTCAGGGCGTTGGCAAGCCTAGTGGACAAGGCGGGGGCCCAGACGGCGGCCGCCTCCGTCCTCGTCGCCCGTAGAGACCTCCGCCTAGACCTCGGCTTCCCCGTCGACGTGTTGTACACATACTAAATTTATAAATTTGTATAGAACTCCAACCAATGATTAGGACCTCTGAAGTTTTAAAACGGCCCCCAGTCGCTCTACCCGAAACCGCCACGATACGAGAAGTGGCCACAGAGCTCGCCAAAAATAGAGTCGGCCTCGCCGTGCTGACCGCCAGAGACAACCCCAAGAAGCCGGTGGCCGTGGTGTCCGAGAGAGACGTGCTGAGGGCAGTGGCGCAGAGGCTGGACCTCGACGGCCCCGCCATGTCCATCGCCAACCCGCCAATAACAGTCCTCGACACAGACCCCGTCCGCGTCGCCGCGGAGAAGATGAGGGCGCATAACATACGCCACGTCGTGGTGGTAAACAGCGCAGGCGAGCTCGTGGGGGTGCTGTCTATAAGAGACCTCTGCTACGAAAGAACAATACTCCTAGACCTCGCCTCAGCCGAGGCCCCCGCCACTCCATGAGTATGTGTAGAGTAGTTGCCGTAGTGTCGGGGGGCCCCGACTCTACCTGCTACACGGCGCTCTGGCTGAAAAAAGGTTGCGACGTACACGCCCTCTCGTTTGTATACGGCCAGAAGGGGGTGGTGGAGGTAGAGAGGGCACAGGCGGTGTTGAAAAAACTAGACGCAGTAGCCGCCGAGAGGGGGTGGGGCCGCGTGGTGGAGCACAGAGTAGTCGACCTCTCAGCCCTGGGCGAGCTGTGGAAGGGGACCCAGCTCACAGACGCCTCAGTGGCGGTGGAGGAGGCGTACGCCCCCACCGTAGTGGTGCCAATCAGAAACGTGGTGATGGCCACCATCGCCGCCGCGTATGCCTACACCATAAGGGCAACCACGGGGGCCAAGACCTACGTAATACTCGGCTCCCACTACGACGACGTAAGGCCCAGGGAGGACACCTGGGAGCCGAGGTACCCGGACTGCAGCCCCGAGTGCTTCGAGGCGTTGCAGGCGGCGCTGAGGATCTGCCACTTCCGGGGGGAGAGAGACGTGGAGATATGGACCCCCTCGAGGGAGGGACTGAGGAAGTCGCAACTCCTAAAGGCTTGCCACGCAGAGGTGGGAGACTTAGTCTACGAGACGTGGTCGTGCTACAAGTCAGGCGAGGCCCACTGCGGCGCCTGCGAAAGTTGTAGAAACAGACATGCCGCGTTTATCGAAGCCGGCCTCCCAGACTGCACCACCTACCTCAGCCCCCCCGGCGAAGGCTTTATAAAAAGAGGAAACTTCTACATCCACTTATCGTGTAAAAATTTAACACTCACATAATTACAGTGATGACCTCTTCGCTGCGCGGATCTGTGACCATTCCGGCGGAGCTGATCAGCCAATCAAGCCGTCTTCACGCCTCCGCCGTTTCCTCGCCACCCTTACATAACCTTTTGTAAAGTTCTTTTCTCCTTAGGCGCAGGGTCGGAACGGCGCCTCTTGCCTCCTCCACCGCCGCCGGGTCTATCGCCACTTCTCTATACCTCTCCCCCACGCCCAGCTCCGCCTCTACCACGCCCCAGGGGTTAACAACGAGGGACCTGCCGGTGAACCTCGGGCCGTACAGCGCAGACACGGCCACGTACATGCCGTTTTCCACAGCCCTAGCCCTGGCGAGGACGTGGAGAGTCTCCTCTTTCAACGGGCCGGCGTACCACGCCGCTGGCACTGCGGCAAGTTGCGCCCCCGCAATGGCGAGTTCTCTAAACACTTCGGGAAACCTCAGCTCAAAACACACGGCAAACCCCACCCTAAGCCCCCTGACGTCGTAGATTTGAGAAAGCTCGCCGCCGGGCTCCACGAATTCGGACTCTCTGTACGTATACGCGTCGAAGAGGTGTGTCTTCCTATACAGACCTACAACCCTACCGCCGGGGTCGACCAACGCAGTGGTGTTGTACACCCTCGGCCGCGGCCCCCTCTCCAGAAAAGCGCCAGCCACGTAGCCGCCGGTCTCCCCCGCAATCTTCCCCAAGGCGTGGACAAAGTCCTCTAAATACGCCGCCTTTTCGTACACCTCCTCAGCCCTCAGCCCGGTGGGGTCGAACAACGAGTACTCCGGCAGTAGAAGGAGGTCGGGTTGCGACTTCCCCACCAGCTTCAACACTCTGTCCAGAGAGCCCGGCGATATTTGGACCAGCCCGAGCCTAAACATAAATTACTGGAAAAAACCACAATATATGTTAGACCTCGCCCTCAAAATCATGGCGATTACCCCCTCGGGGGCCTTCTCCCCCGGGCCCCTCACCGCCTCCGCCGTCGCGCTGGGGAGCTCAAAGGGGTGGCGCGCGGGGATGCGCGTGGCCCTCGGCCACACACTGTTCGAGCTCCCATATGTCGCCGCCCTCACCTACCTCTTCGCCAAGGTAGACGTGGCCAGGTACAAGGCCCCCCTCGCCGCCAGCGCCTTCTTGTTCATACTCTTCTTCGCCTACCTACTGCTAAGAGACGCCTACTCCATAGCCCGAGGCGCGCCCCCCGCGTTGCCCAAGGCCAGGTTCGCAAACCCCCTCGCCGCGGGCCTCGCCCTAACGGCCCTCAACCCCTACTTCCTCATGTGGTGGGCCACCGTGGCCCTACCAGTGGTGTCGGCCCTAGCCTCCAGGCCCTGGACAGAATTTGTAGTAGTCTACGCCGCGCACGTCTGGATGGACTACCTCTGGCTAGGCCTCATGGCGCTCCTAGGCAACACGGCCTCCAAGCTTCTCAGCGCCAAGGCCTACGCAGTGTTCCTAGCCGCGTTGGCGGCGGCGCTCATATACTTCGGCGTAGCTCTAATAACTTCGCCAACATAGCCCTGGCGTTTTCCAACATGGCGTGGTCGTTGTTAAAAAACACGTAAACCCTCCGCGGCCTCAGCCCGGCCACCCTCTCCGCCACCTCCCCCAGCTCCTCGTCGTCGTAGAAGTGTGAATACCAAAAAGTCCTCCCATGCATCCTAAGGTACACAACCCCCCGAGACGAGACGACCCAAGAGGCGTCAGGCGAGTCCACAGACACCGCCGTGAACCCCACCTCCTCGGCCCAACGCGCCGTCTGCTCCGAAAACCAGCCCACGTCTCTAAACTCCACCGCCGCCCTCTCCCCCAACAGCCGCGCCACTCTTTCAACCCTCCTCACGTTCTCAGAAGAAGGCTTAAAGCCAGGAGGCATTTGAAAAAGGTAAAAGTCGACTAAGTGGTCCAACGGGGCAAAGAGCTTTAAAAAGTTGTTTAACCTCTCCAAAGCCCTCTCGGAGAGGCGGCCGAAGTGCGTAACGCCCCTATGCACCTTCACAGCCCACCTAAGCCCCCGCCCTTCCTCAGCCCAACGCTCAACCTGGCGAGGAGAGGGATACCTATAAAAACTGGCGTTAAGCTCCACGGCGTTGAGCCCAGAGCTCTGCACATACCACCTCAGCGACCTGCCCAAATTCCACGAGTAGAGCCACCCCGACGTCCCCACGAAGACGTCCACGTAAGAGAGGAAAAGTTTTTAAAATTACTCTTCTCAAAGGCACTAGCCCCGGTAGTATAGCCCGGACTAGTATGCGGGCCTGACCTTTATAGGGGCCATTCGAGCCCGTGACCCGGGTTCAAATCCCGGCCGGGGCGCCATTCTTTACTCTGTCTTCATTCCGCAAAGCGGCGCTCGGCGAGTCCAGAACAACATAATGAAGAGCGTTGTTGTGGCGAAAATCCTCAGCTGACGGCTCACAGCCTGGCTTAGACGCAAAGGAGCGCCGAATAATTTAAGTTATACGAAAACTTCTAACGTCTCGGAGTTTCTGCGGAGCACTAAGCCGGTCGGCGCCTCAGACGGTCATGTGGACAATGGGAACAAGCGCCCCTTCAAGGCCGAAGGCCTCTGCAGACGTTTGCTTCGGGAAAAGTCTGCATGGGGAGGGCTTCTCGCCTAGAGGAGTAGGAGCTCTGTCTCTTTTAACACGCCTCTTACTAACTCTACCTCTAGGCCGAATATTTCAAGGGCGGTGGCGCCTATAACCACCGCGTCGGCCCCCGCCGAACACCACAGGCACGGTGCGCCTCTCCCCATGAGCGCCATCCCGACCTAGACCACGTCCACGTAGCCGCCGAAGGCCTTAAACCTCCTCCTCCCCATCAACGCCCAGCCCCTCGAGTATGTCTCTACGAACTACGCTGTATACAGCCCCCGTGTCCACGACGCCCTCCACTTCTACAAATCTACTTGGGTCTGCCGGGTTGTACACCCCCACTACTATTAGAACGCCCGTGGTCACGTATTGGCATGTTTTAAAAAATCTGGCGGTGTACGGCCCGTAGAGGTCGTCTGCTGTAGAATTTTAATACTGATACATTGAATTAGTTTAAATTTACGTTATTAATATTTGTTTGATTGCATGTTAGAGTTGTCGTTAAGATTGTGATGTGGGAGAGCTGTTTTCCTCACAATTGTGCTTTCGGAGCTTGGAGCTGGCTTTTTCGAAATAGATTCGGGGTAGAAATACTTAAAAATACATAAAGACCAGATATTCATGACTGAGGCAAAAGGCCCATACCTAGGCATGAAAATACCTGAGGATCTGTGCTTCAACACAGACCACGGACCCAAGTGCTTTAAGGACTACAAGGGCAAGTGGCTGTTGCTGTTCAGCCACCCGGCCGACTTCACGCCGGTGTGCACCACCGAGTTCGTGGCATTTAGCCGCAAGTACGAGGAGTTTAAGAAGAGGGGCGTGGAGCTGTTGGGGCTGAGCGTAGACTCTCACTACAGCCACGTGGAGTGGAAGAGGCAGATTGAGCAGATATTCGGCGTCAAAGTGCCCTTCCCCATCGTCGCAGACATCGACATGAAGGTGGCTAACCTGTTCAACGCCGTGCCGCCCGGCCAGACGCTCACAGTGAGAACCGTCGCGTTAATCGACCCAGACCTGAAGCTTGCCTGGTTCGCCGCCTACCCGTACACAAACGGGAGAAACATCGACGAGATCCTCAGGATAATCGACGCCATCCAGTTCAGCTACAAATACGGCTACGCCACGCCGGCCGACTGGAAGCCCGGCGACCCCGTCATAGTGCCGCCACCAGGCACCGTGGAGGGCGCCGAGAAGAGGCTAAAAGAGCCCGACATAGAGTGCAAGACGTGGTGGTTCTGCCAAAAGAAGTACCAACTTGTGGTAAAGGCCTAAACCCCGTTTTTTAACGCCTCAAACACCTCCTCTGCGTACCTCCTCCTCTCCCCTTCGAATTTCTTAAAGTGGTACGCCGCGTAGGCGGCCTCCCACATGAAGTCTGGGAGGCCTACGTCGGCCCATATACAGCCACCGGGGATCTGTGGGGTGTACGTCTTCCGCACCACCATGCCCGCCTCTATTTCGAATATGTATGTGAACTGGTCGAATAGGGCGAAGGCGGCGAGGAAGGCCGCCGTGTTTTCGTCGAAGCTTATCTTCACCACGTCTGAGAACCACCTGTTTAGCCAAATGCTCCTCTCCTTGACCAACTCGCGGAGCTCCTCGGCGCCGACATGTACGTACAGGCTGGGCCTGCCGCCGCGCATCCCCCAGTAGTGTACTGTGTCGACAGGCTTTTCGAGGGAGACCTCCTCGACTGTTATCTTCGCCACGCCTTTTATCCTCGCCCTTGACTTAATCTCCACCTCAGACACGTACAGACTCGTCTCCTCTTTTTATCCGTACCATCCCCCGTTGACGTCGATGAAGGCCCCGTTGATGTACGACGCCGAGTCGCTGACTAAGAAGGCGACGACCTCGGCCACCTCCTCGGGCCTCCCCACCCTCTTCATATACACCATGCTGGAGGCCCAGGCCTGTATGTCGCCCGTCTTCGCCTTGGCGTGGAAGGGCGTGTCTATCAGCCCGGGCAACACCGCCACTACCCTAATCCCCCGGGGCCCCAGCTCTTTGGCAAGGGCTCTTGTTAGGCCCAGCAGACCCGCCTTGGCGGCGGCGTAGGCGAAGGCGCCCCTCCCCCCGCCGGTGTACGACGCTATGGAGCTTACGTACACCACGGCCCCCCGCTCCATGAGTGGGACGAAGAGCTTCGTGGCAATGTAGGCGCTTGTGAGGTTTAAGTCCACTATCCGCCGCCAGTACTCCAACGTGGACTCTTCGAGCGTCTTGCGTTCCGGCAGCCCGCCGGCGTTTACCACCAGCGCGTCCACCCGGCCGAAGGTCCTACGTACCTCTTCTGCGAAGTTAGACATCTCTTCCCAAGACGCCGCGTCTGCCTTTTTAAACAAGACTTTGGAGTACTGCGAGGCCTCCGCCGCGACGGCCCTCGCCGCCTCTTCGTTTTGTAGGTAGGTGAAGGCCACGTTGTAGCCCCTCTTGGCGAGGGCCTTTACCGTGGCGGCGCCGATACCCGTGGAGCCCCCCGTCACAACTGCGGTAGGCATAAATTTAGTTGTGCACTGTTATTAAATGATTGTCGCCGGGGTAGACCTAGCGGTGAGGCGCCCCACGGCCGTTGCGGTGTTGGAGGGCTGCGGCTTGCTGTACTTAGCGATGGCCTCCACCGACGAAGAAGTGGCGTGGGTCGCGCAACTGTTTAAGCCCAGGGCCGTGGCCATCGACGCGCCTCTGACGGCGCCTGAGGGGGGCAGGGGGCTGAGAGATGTGGAGGTGGAACTTAGAAGGCTTGGCTACCGCCTCCTCCCGCCGATGATGGGCGGAATGAAGGGGCTCACCATGAGGGGGATAAGGCTGAGTAGGGAAATCACAGCAGAGGTGGTGGAGGTGCACCCCTCCACAAGCCTAAAGGCCATGGGGCTGAGCCGCCGCGACGTAGAGAGTCGCTACGGCGTCAGGCAGAGGGACCTAGTTGACGCGATAGTCGCCGCGCTTACGGCCTTGGCGTACGTAAAGGGGGAGTACAGGAGGATAGGCCCCTTCGTTCTGCCCACCAAGAGGACGTGCGTCTAGCGGCGGAACCTAGCCGCGGCTAGGGCGTCCACGCCGCGCCTCCCCAGGGCCAGGTCGGCGGCCAGTCTCCCCAGGGCGGGGCCGTATGTCCAGCCAAGGCGGCAGGCCCCGGTGGCCACGACGACTGACCCGATTCTGTCTACGACGGGAAACCCGTCGGGGGTGCACGGCCTGTAGCCGACCGCCCAGTCGATAATTTCAAAGGGGCCTAGGAGCTCCCTAGCCCTCTCCAGCACCTTCTCCCCCGGGGAGTGGTCGTCTGTGCCGTCTAGGTCGAAGCGGCCTGTGACCTTCGTCCATTTGGACAGGGGGACCGCGGCCACGCCTCTGGACACGTCTACAAACATGTCCGGCGCCTTCGCCGTGGTCCTAAACCCGTATCCCTTAAACGGCGCGACGGGTATGCCGAACTTCTTCGCCCAGTACCCGGCGGCCACCACCACGGCGTCTGCCTGCACGACGTCTCCCCCCTCCAGCCAGACCTCTCTGCCCGCCACTTCCGCCGCCCTCCTCTTTACAAACTCCACGCCCCTCAGCTCTTCTAACATCCTATTTACAAATTCCTCTGTGGACAGCCGCGCGGCGTCTAGGTAGACGAGGGCGTCTCTGCCGCAGCATCTGCCGGCCTCCACCTTGGGGGCCAGGGGGTCTCTCCTAGCCTCCTCCAGCGCCTTCCCCACGTCTACGCCCACTTCGTACAGAGGGGCCTCGGCGTATTCAAAGTCGTTTTTCTCCTCGGCCAAGGCGCGGTACTGCCTCCGGGAAAACTCGCCGAGCGCCCTCACGGCCTCCCACATCTCCTGCGTAGGCTCCCTCCCCCACGCCCTCAAGTACGCCGAGATCCACCCCCAGTCCCAAGTCTTCACCCTGGCGTCTCCCCTTGCCATCATGCGTAAGTAGCGCCACGGGTACGACCTCACGTTTATCCTATTGATCACAAAACGGGTAAACTCCAAGATGCCCGCCGCCGCCTTCGACCACTGCCCCGGCTCGCCTTGCTCCACGACCACCACCTCTGCTCCCTCTCGCCGGAGGTAAAAAGCAGTGAAAAGGCCGACGACTCCGCCGCCCACCACCGCCACTTTCATGGGAAATTGTTAAATACAGGTTTTAATATGTGTACATGAGGTCGCTCCTACCGGCAGTGGCCGCGTTAATAGTAGGGCTTTTGGTGGGGTACTTCGTGGGCTACGCCACAGCCCCCCCGCCGAAGGCGGCCGTACCCACGGCTCAGCCCACCACAACCACACAGCCTCAACAACAACAGCAATGCCCAGTGTCTGTAGACGCAATTAAGAAGCGCGGCAAGTTGATTTTGGGCACAGACGCCACCTGGCCCCCCTGGGAGTGGGTCCAGGGTAACCAAATAGTGGGCTGGGACATCGACATCGCCAAGGAGATCGCCAACGCGCTGGGAGTCCAGCTTGAGGTTAGAGACATCCGCTTCGCCGGCCTCTTAGAGGCCGTCAGGAAGGGAGACGTGGACTTGGCGATAAGCGCCATAACGTGGACGTCTGAGAGGGAGAAGGTGCTGGAGTTCTCCATGCCCTACTACCTAGAGTCTATTGTAGTAGTCACCAAGGCCTCTAGGACAGACATAAACAAGGTGGAGGACCTCTACGGCAAGACCGTGGGCGTGCAGATAGGAACGACGCACGAGGAGTGGGCCGCCGAGAACCTGGAGAAGACGGGCAAGGGAAACGTGAGGCGCTACGACAAGGTCTACCCCTACATGGTGGAGGTGCTTAGGAGAGGCGACGTCGACGCCATAATCCTCGACCGCTCCATCGCCACTGCGCTGGTCAGAAAGTTCCCAGACCTCAAGATAGCCTTCGAGCTGCCGGGCTCGGCCGGGTACATATCGGTGGCGATGCCGAAGTGCGCCCAAGACCTCAAACTAGTCGTAGACCAGGTAATAGAAAACTTAATGCAGACCGGGAAGCTGGACGAGATCTTCCAAAGAAACTTCGAGATGTTCCTCCAGTCGTAAAGCCCCCTTTTTACAGTCTTTCCTCTAAGTTCCGGATCCCCAGGCCCCCAGGGCCCTCCCTGTATGTGCAACGGGCCTTGAATCCTGCTCGGCCTGCGAGGCCCCTCTTCGGCGAACCGCGCTGACAGCGGCGCCGGCGTGTGGCCCGGCGGTGTCGAGCGGTGGCCGGGTGGGAGGCCGTCGTGGGCGGAGTTGCGTATCGACGGGCTAAAATTTTTAAAGTGCCTTCTTTTTCACAACGTGCCTTCTACAAAACCGCCTAAAGTGAGGCCGTTTGGAAAGAGCAAGATTAGGTGTATTAGGTGCGGCACTAGGGAGGCTGTGATTAGGAAATACGGCCTAAACCTGTGTAGGCGTTGCTTCAGAGAGGTGGCCCCCCAGCTGGGGTTTAAAAAGTACTACTAGAAATGTTTTTAAGACCTAGGCTTCGTCGGGGGGTATGGTGATGCTAGACTTGCTTTCAAACGCCCTCACGGCGATTAAAAACGCAGAGGCCATGGGAAAGAGGCAGGTTGTCCTCTGGCCAGTGAACAAGCTGACCTACTACACGTTGAGAGTCTT
>JAVZUI010000051.1:0-12077 GCA_038879095.1 Pyrobaculum sp.
CGGCTACGCCGAATCCTGTGGCGTATTCTCTTACTGGGTTTCCCCAGAGCTCTGGCGGTTTTGAGGTAAATACGGCGGGGGCGTTTCTCCCCGCTATTTTAGAGTATTCGTCTACCATCCAAGCCATTATCTGGGCGTTTGTCCCCACGTCTGGCGCCGGTATGTCCACCTCCTCGCCTATCAAAGGGGCTATGGCCCTCACGTACCCTCTTGAAAGCTCTTCAAGCTCTCTCTGAGAAAGCCTCTTGGGGTCCACCTTGACGGCGCCCTTGGCCCCTCCGTAGGGAAGGCCGGCGAGGCTATTCTTAAGAGTCATAAGCGTGGCCAAAGCCACGTCATCTGCAAGAGTAACCTCAGGATGAAAGCGGATACCACCCTTAAAAGGACCCAACACATCACAATGCTGAACACGATAACCCTCGAAGTACTGGATCTTCCCGTTGTCCATTTTGACAGGGATGTTGACGATAAGAATTCTCTTAGGCCTGGCCATCGTCTCGTAAAACTCCACTGGCAACCCGGCGAGCTCTACTCCTCGTTTGATGGTAAGAAGAGTGTTTAGTAAGAAGTCGCTTGCGAAATAAGCGCCACTTATTTGCGCCATGTGATACCTTTTGAAATGGCTTATAAGTCTTCATTTACATAGTAACAATGTAGAACTATATAGCTTGGAGCTTTTAAAAGTGTGGCGAGATGACGTCAATGCCTTACCTAGGCATAGACGTAGGAGCCACTTGGACCAGGGCCCTGTTAGTAAGCCAGAGGGGGGAGGTGCTAAACCGCGTAAAAATAAGGACGGGCCCCAACCCCCTGGCCGAGATTTCCAGCTACGTAGAGGGCTGGGAGTTCGACGCCGTTGGGGTGGGCTCCATAGGCCCACTAGACTTAAAAAAGGGGTGGGCCGTCAACTCGCCGAACTCCCCCGCGAGGCAGTTCCCCCTCGTGGAGCCGCTTAAGAAGTTTGGAAAGCCCGTCGTCGTCGCAAACGACTGCGTGGCCGCCGTTTGGGGCGAATACGTCTTTAAACACAAAGTGGAGAACATGGTATACGTGACTATCTCCACGGGGGTGGGCATCGGGGCCATTGTAAACGGCGTCTTGTTGCTGGGGAAAGACGGCAACGCCCACGAGCTGGGCCACGCCGTCATCGACTTCAAGTCGTCGACTAGGTGCGGATGCGGCGGCAGGGGGCATTTCGAGGCGTACATCGGGGGGGCAAACATGCCTAGGCTCTACCATGAGGTCACCGGAGAAGGCCCCCTACAGCCGGCGGAGATATTTCAAAGGTACAGAGCGGGGGATCCCAAGGCGGGGCTGTTTGTAGACATGTGGCTAGACGCCCTCGCCGCCGGGCTCGCCACAGTCGCCGCCGCGTATGACCCCGAGCTTTTGATAATAGGAGGGTCAATTGCGTTAAACAACTGGGACGTCATAGACAGGGAGTTGCCCAAGAGGCTGAGGGAATACCTCGGCGTCAGAGAGCCTGAGATTAAACAAGCCTCCTTCGGCGACGACGAGGTGGCGATAGGAGCCGCGGCGCTGGCTATACAAGTCCCCGATACGCTAAAGAAATTCGGGTACCCCAAATAGAAAAATTTAAAATAGGTCGGTAAGTGGTGCACGATGGTTAGACGTTTTAAACGCGCAACTAAGTACAGAAGAGGAAGCAGGACACACGGCTGGGGCAGAGTAGGGCAACATAGGAAAAGCGGGGGGTCGGGCGGAAAGGGCATGGTGGGCTTTCACAAGCATAAGTGGTCGTTTGTAATGAAATACGGCGAGAGCGGCACCGGCTGGCCCTTCTACGGAAAACACGGCTTTAAACAGCCCCCCGCCGTGGCTGTGGAGTGGAGGCCCATCAACGTGGGCACTCTCGCAGAGATTGTAAAAGAACTAAGAAAAGAAGGCAAGGTTAAGGAAGATGGAGGCAAGCCCGTGGTTAACCTCCTAGAGCTGGGCTACAACAAGCTACTAGGCGGAGGCGCCGTCGACATGCCGCTTGTGGTATACGCCCCCGCGGCCAGCCGAGCCGCGGTGGAGAAGATAACAAAAGCCGGAGGCGAGGTCCGTATCATCAGCCTAATACACAGGTAATGGACTTCCTAACCTTCCTCCCCACGGTATCGAGACCGCCGAGGCGGCTACCCCTCTCCAGGCGCCTATTCTGGACGGCTGTGGTGGCGGTGGTATACGTCTTAATGACGATAACGCCCCTATACGGAGTGCCCCACGGAGCTGGGCAACAACAGGGCACTCAGATACAACAGCTCTTGTCAATAATCTTCGGCACAGCCAACGGCACCTTGGCCCAGCTAGGGATAGGCCCCATCGTAATCGCCGGCATACTCTTAGAAGTTCTCGCCTTCTCGGGGGTGCTCAACCTAGACCTAAACAAAAGAGAAGACAGGCTAAAATTTACGCTGTGGCTGAAGTGGGTGTCGCTGGGCATAGCGGCAGTTGAGGCGACTGCATACGTGCTAGGTGGACAGTTCGGCCAGGTGACGCCCATCGGCGGGGCGCTAATCGTGTTGCAGTTACTAATAGCCACAGTCATCATAATGTTGCTAGACGACATGATGTCCAAGGGCTGGGGAATTGGAAGCGCCATAAGCCTAATCATATTCCTCGGCGTCGCGAGGCAGATATTCCTAAGCCTCTTCTCCTGGGAAGTGTTTCCACAGCTGGGACAGGTGGTAGGGCTACTCCCGGCCCTAGGCGTTGCGATATACGACGCCTTTGCAAACGGCAACTCCGCGGCGTTACTGGGACTCATCAATAGGACGTACATAGTTGGCCAACAACAAATCATTCTGCCAGACGTCATTGGGCTAATAGCAACAGTACTGCTGGGCTACGTAATCCTATACCTAGAAATGATGAAGGTAAACATCCCAGTGGCGTCGGCGCAGTTTAGAGGGGTAAAGTTCACAATACCTCTAAGGTTCGTCTACGTGTCCGTGCTACCGATAATCTTCACCACCTACTCCCTCCTACTAGTAGGACAGTTGCTGTACCCACTTAGAGAGAACCCCGTCGTAGGCGCCGTGTTAGAAGTAATTTTCCTCCCCCACAGGCCGTTCTTATACCCAGGTTCAAACCCGGTGTATATGTTGCTTCACTACGTCGTGTACGTGGCGCTTGCAATAGCGTTTGCGTGGATCTGGGTCCAGCTGGCCGGCCTAAGCGCCGAGGACCAGGCAAGACAGTTCACCCAGTCGCAGCTCTACGTGCCCGGGTTTAGGCAGAGTGACAGGATACTTGCAAAAATACTAGAGAGGCCTATCAACGCCTTGACAATTATAAGCGGGTTCATAGCCGGCTCCTTCGCCGCGCTTGGCAACATCCTCGGCGTGTGGGGCGGCGGCGTCGGGCTCATCCTCCTAGTAGAAATCGCGTTGCAGTACTACGCCCTAGTGATGAGAGAACAAATGCTAGAGATGTACCCAGGCCTGAAAGAAGTGTTGGGAAGGTAGGTTTATAAAACGGCAAATTCAAAACAGCCATGGGCGGCAGACAGAGGACCACCCTATTCATGACCACAGAGGAGGAGGCAAAGAATCTTGGAATCGAGACAGAGGAGGAAAAGAAAGAGAAAAAAGAAGAGAAGAAAGAAAAGAAGAAGTAGGTGTTTTCAATAGCGGTCCCCCACGACTTTCTTTTAGAAGCCCCAGATGAGCCCTCTAAGATACGCAAACTTGGGTATTTGGCCAGGGCGGCGGCTATTTTCAGAGTAGATAAAATCATAATATACCACTACGGCGAGCCCCTTCGAGAGGAGATAGACCTGGCAAAGACGGTGTTGGAGTACTTAGTCACCCCCCCGTACCTGAGGAAAAAGGTGTACAAACTAGACAGGCGGCTGAGATACGCCGGTCTGTTGCCGCCGTTGAAAATCCCAAGCCACACGGCGCCCCCCGAGCCGCAGATAGGCGAGGTAAGAGAAGGCGTGGTGGAGAGATGGGACGGCTACTACTCGCTGGTGTACATAGGGGCTGGGAAATACGCCAAGGTGCCCAAGCCCTACCCAATAGGGTCCCGGCTACTTGTAAGAATAGAAGCCCCCACAGCCCGGCCCGACACCTACAGGGCGTCGGTGCACAAAGGCCCGCCCCCCACCTACTGGGGCTACCGTGTCGAGGTCCGCCCACTCAGGTCATTAACCGAGGGCTTCGACGCCGTGGTGTTAACAGGAAAGGAGGGAGGGTCTATATGCAGAGACAAGCCTGCGCTTGGAAGAAGCACGCTGGTCGTCTTCGGCGGGCCGAAGAAGGGCGTGGACGAAGTCTTCAAAGAGGCCGGTTTGGAGCTACCTGGCAAGCTTATAAACTTCGCCCCCGGCCAGGGCGTAGAGACCATAAGGACCGAAGAGGCCGTCTTCATCGTCCTGTCTTTGTTAAACTACATGGCTACCTGCGGCGTCTGTAAGAGACGGGAGGATGGCGGGCCCGGTGGGATTTGAACCCACGACCTACGGCTTTCCTCGTTTTCATACGCCGAAGGCCGCCGCTTTTGGCTGAAGCCGGGAGCCCGGCTTTCAACTACCTGGCTGAGCCACGGGCCCTGCGAAATGCAACACGCAGATTTTTATATTTTCACTAGGCGGCCTCACCTCTGCCGACTTTTTGAGGCGTATACGATTAAAGACAGCCCTGCGACGGTCAGCGCGGCGGCTACGAGCGGATCTAGGGGCTGGGGCCAGTTTATATAAAGCGCCAGTAGCGCCGGCGTTGCGGCCAGGGCTAAAAGCGCGCCGTGTAGGCCCTCCGCCGAGGCGGCTATTACTAACAAGACGGCCAAGGCGCCGGCCCACGTGTCGGGTTGTGGCAACTCTGGCAGAGGGAGGAGTAGGCGCAGTAGTGGGGAGGAGAGGGCGGCCTCGGAGAGGTACAGCGTGAGGGTCGTGAAGGCCGAGGTGTAGGGCCGCCGCGTGGACAGGAGGATGTTAGCCAGTAGGAGAAACCCGGCGAAGGTCCCCGGTCCGAGGGCAGAGTCAAGGGCGTTGGGGTATATGCGGAGCACTGGGTGCGTGGCGAAGAGGTAGTACTGCAAGAGGGCGGAGGCTAGGCCGATCAGAGGGCTCATGCCGCCTTCCAGAGGTCCTCAATCTGCGTGAGCACCGCGGCTCCCTGCGCCCTCAGCTTCTTGTAGAGCGACAGCCGCCTTACCGCCACGAGGGGGTTAGAGGCCGCTGCGTCTAGGTACACCACGCGCGGGCAGCGGACGGGGCATACGTCGTGTAGAGACCCGACGTAGAGGGTTAGGTCGCCGCAGGGCGGGTGGCCGCGGCAAGACGGCGTGAAGGAGGCGGGTATCTTCTCCGCGGGGCCGTGGCCGAGGACGTAGTACGTGACCTCGTACCCCTTTTCGGCGAGGATTTGTGCCGCCTTGGCGGCCGCCGATGTGACGAGCCCCTTTAGGCGCCTGCCGTCTATGACCACTACCGCGCGCTTTACTTCTGCCCCTGTGTATCTATTGACGTAGAGGTCCCCCGTCTTTGCAAATATCTTCCAGTTTAGAAAACGGAGGGGGTCTCCGGGCTGGTAGGGGCGCACCTCTTGAAACTCCTCCACGCCGGGGCCCTCTAGGCGGGGCTCTTTCAAGTCTGGGGGAGGCTCTACGAAAACGGTGGCTGAGCTTTTGTTCATGGCCAGGTTGTAGGAGATTACTGTAAGCGACGCGGGGGCGGAGGCCCCTTCTAACTTGTAGCGGATTTTTACCTGTTTTTTAAACGGCGGCTTGAATAGAGTCCGCCTAGGCGGAGGCGTAGGCGAGTCCGGGGGTGGGGAGTCGTAGACGTACAAGACGCCCGGCGCCGCGTCTGTCTGGAGAGACAGCTCTACGTAGCTGCCTACCCTCCTGCGGCTTGCCGAGACTTTGGGAGGCGGCAGGGCGGAGCCGACGACGTAAGCAGTCAGCGGCATGAGCGAGAGGATGGCCACCTCTCTGCTTTCTATCACTGCTCCGATAACCAAAAGGGCGGCCGCCAAGACGACGAGGTTTTTCACAGGCAAAGATTTTTCTACATATTTCAGTTTGTCCCCGTGAGGAGAGTGGTGGACCTCCTGTCGCAGTACTACGTCGCGCCGCCGCAGACGCTTGAGCTGTTGCTAGCGGCTGTGCTGGCCAGGGGGCACGTGTTGTTTAACGACCCGCCGGGGCTGGGCAAGACCACTCTGGCGAAGCTACTGGCCAAGAGCCTCGGCCTCTCTTTTAAACGTGTGCAGTTTACCCCCGACATGCTCCCAAGCGACGTGATAGGAGTAAACGTGTGGAGGCCCCACGAGGGCCGTTTTGAATTTGTAAAAGGCCCCGTCTTTACAAACATCTTGTTGGCAGATGAGATAAATAGAGCCCCTCCCAAGACCCAAGCGGCTCTGCTCGAGGCCATGGAGGAGAGGCAAGTCACAGTCGACGGCGTCACTTACAGGCTGGAGGAGCCCTTCATCGTATTCGCCACACAAAACCCAGTGGAGTTCCGCGGCGTCTACCCCCTCCCAGAGGCCGAGCTCGACCGCTTCTTAGTCCAAATCTCAGTGGGCTACCCAGGCCCCCGGGAAGAGGAGGAGATACTAAGACGCCGGCTCTCTTGGAAAAACGACGACCCCACTATTTACATAAAGCCGGCCGTGACAAAAGAGGAGTTGTTGGAGTGGATGAGGCGCGTGGAGGAGGTCTACGTAGACGGCGCTATTCTGTCTTACGTAGTGAGCATCGTGCAGTCGCTTAGGGCCCACCCCCTGAACACATACGGGCCGAGCCCCCGGGGGTCTATTGCGCTGTTGAAAACAGCCAGGGCGCTGGCGTTGCTAGACGGGAGGAACTACGTCACCCCTGACGACGTGAAAAAAGCCGCGGTCCCAGTCCTAAGCCACAGAATAGCGCCGAAGGACGGGAGGGCCCAAGACCTCGTCAAGGAGGTGGTCGCCAGGACTCCAGTCCCTTATAAATAACGGCGGAGCGTAGCTCTTACGCGTTCTAGGTGCCTCGCCCTCCGCCTCCTGTTAACCCTCTCCACCAGCTTAACTACGAGGGGCGGGGCGAAGGGAGACGGCTCTATGTCTTTGTACGACACGGCGGCCTTAACGGCCTCGGCCACGGCCCTCTCGTCCGCCCCGCCTCTGGCCAGGTGGTAGGCCACGTAGGCCGCCAAAAGCGCCGCGTCGCCTGTCTTTAAAAACCTCGCCTCCACCCTCTTGGCCTCCAGCACGTCTGGGTCGTCGTAGGGGCGGATCCGCGTTTTTAAATCGCTGCCTAGCATTAAAACCGCCGCCACAGACGCCACGGCGGCGCCGACGAAAAGCGCCGGCCTCCCAACGGCCGCGGAGACTTGGTACAAAAGGGCGAGCAAGCCGCCCAGCGCCCCGAAGTACGCGGTGCGCCTTGCGAAAAATCGCCCCCTTCGCCCTCTCAACAGCCCAAGCGCAGAGGCGGCCGCCCCGCCCAGCCCGACGCCCCAGACCACAAGCGGGGCAAGGGGGACGCCCACCAGCTGGAGGAAAGCCCCCAGAGACCCCGAGGCTGTTGCCACAGAGACGGGGGCCAAGACGCGCCGCCCCCTCCTCAAGAAGAAGCGCACGGCGTTTAACAAAAAGCCGGAGGCCACGCCGATGAGAAGCGCCCTGTGGGCCGGCCCGTACACTGGGACAGGCGCGGTCCATATCGCGGCCGCCACGCCGAGGAAAGCGGCCACATACCCAGCCACGTGGCGCCTCCTCTTGTGTAATACCCCGCCCGCGCCGTAGCCTACGAAGAGGAGGCCGAGGGGCGTTGCGACGGGCTTAAAAACAGGCTCCCACGCGCCGAGGGCGAGGAGCAACAAGCCCAAGACGACGTATATCATAACAGCCTCCTAAGCCTCTCCCAGTCCTCTCTCCTTACAGACGGGCCGAACCTAATCCTCTCCACCAAGTACGCCGCCTCTCTGTACTTGGGAAAGGCGGCGGCCACCTCCCTAGGAGTCGCCGAGGGAGGCAGTCGAAGCCTCCTCAACAACTTAGTAAACAGCCGCCCCGCCAAGGTCCTGTAGTCCACCACCCTCACCAAGTATATAAAAGGACCCGCCCTCACCACGTATACTCCAGGCCTGTCGAAGACCAAGGCGGTGGGCGCGCGGCCCACGCGCCTCTTGTTCACATAGACCCAAAAGCCGCGCGGCCCCTCCAAGCGAAACGTTTCGCCGACGCCTATTGTAACCCTCCGCCTAAGCAAATGGGCCGCTACGGCAGTTATAAAAGCTCCGGCCAGGCCGTAGCCGGCGAGGCCGAGGAAGCCGCCGGGAGGCGGCGGCAACCGCGGCGCGGAGACGGCGGGGGGCTGGGGCAACTGGGGTGCGGCGGCAGTTGGGGCGGGCAGAGGCAGGACAGGGGCGTTAGGCCCGGCGCCCGGCGTGGCCTCCACGCCCACCCAGCCGGCGCCGTCGAAGTACTCGGCCCAGGCATGTGGGGCGAAAGACACAAGGCCCCACTGGGAGGAGACAGGCCCGTCGCTTACGTAGCCGACGACAAGCCTCGCGGGGACGCCGGAGGCCCTGGCCAAGAGGACGAAGGCAGAGGCGAAGTGGATACACACGCCGCGCTTCCCCTCTTGTAAAAACCACAAGACGGGGTCTACGCCGGGCGGGACGCTCGGCCACGGCACGTCCAGAGTGCCGTCGTATTCAAAACGGGACAGATAAGACTTGATACGCGCGGCCTTACAAGCCGCGTCGCCGCAGCCAGCAGTTATGTTAGCCGCCAGCGCCGTCAAGACAGGGCTGAGGCCCGGAGGGACTTCCAGATCCTCGGCCAAGGGTTGCGACGCCCCTGGGCCATAGTACGAAGTCACGTACGTTAGCCTGCCGCTGGTCAGAAAGACGTAGAGCCCCTCCTGAGACGCGCCGAGCCCGGCGCCAGGGGCCGACACCCTGACGGAGCCCAGCCTAAGCCCATCTACGCTTGGAGTAGCCACCGGCACGCAACCGCCCATGAGGGGTACGGAGAGGTTTAGCTCGCCTCCCCACTTAAAAGGCCCCGAGCCCACCGTGACCACCCCGTCGCCGTATGAGAAGGTCCCACCTCCCCCCGCCTGGATCCACACCCCGTCTACGTACACGTCTAATGCATAGCAGCGGAGGTACATCACGCCGCCTCCCCCCCCTGGCCCATATATACGTCTTGAAGTAAAGCCCACTTGCGACGCTGACCACCGGCGTGGGGGGAGGGGCGCCTCCGCCGCCAGTTGAGAGAGGCCGGCCGGGGACGTAGGTAGGCTCGACTAGGGAAGTGACGCCTATGAATAATAACACAAGACCTGCCACAGCTAGGACAGCCCGCACAGAGTAGACGCAGTGGCAGTAATAAACTTTTACCTCTCAGCTGTACACGGCGCGTTCGATAAGACCTTTTGGAAAAGGCCTTCGTATTTAAGGTAATTTTTTATAAAATGATTGAATCAAGAATTATGAGTGAGTTAGATGACGCAAAAATATTTGAGGCAGTAAAAGAGGGCAAAGTAGAAGAAGTAGAAAAGCTAATCTTTGAAGGTGGCACTTCTGTTAATATAAAAGACGCCAGGGGCTGGACCCCGCTTCATTGGGCGGCGTGGGCGGGCCACGTCGAGATAGCAAAATTACTACTTGAAAATGGAGCAGACGTAGACGCAGGAGACGAACGCGGATACACGCCTCTCCACTGGTCTGTGTTAAAAGGCCACCTAGAAATAACTCTGCTACTAGTCGAAAACGGGGCTTATATAAACAGCGTCAGCAAGGCCGGGTGGTCCCCCCTGCACTGGGCCGCGGCAAAGAACTACGTGGAAATCGCCAAGCTATTAGTAGAACACGGAGCAGACCCCCACGTAAAAGACATCAGAGGACTAACGCCACTTCACTGGGCCGTAATTACCGGGTCGCTAAACGTGGCTCAGTACATGTTAGAAAAAGGCGTAGAAATAAACATCAGAGACTACCTAGGACGCACGCCTCTGCACTGGGTCACGTGGGCAGGTCAGCTAGACGTGGTAAAGTTCTTAGTAGAAAAAGGCGCCGATATAAACACGTTAGACGGCCGCCGCCGAACGCCGCTACACGTCGCAGCCGCCAAGGGCCATCTAGACATAGTAAAGTTTTTAATAGAAAAAGGAGCAGAAATCGAGGCACGAGACACAGAAGGCCGGACGCCACTGTGCTACGCAATCGTACACTGCCACGACGACGTAGTGGCCTACTTGCTAGAAAAAGGAGCAAAGCTATCCCACTGTCAAGACAAGCTAGAAAACGCCTGTGACTCGGTAAAAAAAGCCGCGGCGAAGACTAAGAGCGCTACTCCTCCTTAGTCACCATCTTTCTCAACAACTCTGCGATGTGGGGGGCCTTTTTCTCAAGCACTTCAAAAGCCTGTTGCAGAGTCATGTCAGGCTTGACGCCGTAGGCAGCCAACGTGAGCATGAAGTCCTCCATCACGTCGGCAATCCTCACGCTCCTGCTCCAGTCCACAGCCTTCAACGCCACATAGCGCTTCTTGCCAATCTTGACGGTCTCCACAACCCCCTCCCTCTCCAAGCTGAAGATATACCACTGCACGGCGCCGTAAGACAGCCCCAGAGCCTTAGCCAGGCGGTAGATGGGAACAGGCCCCTCCTTCTTCAAGATCTCCAGTATGGCCTTCTTAGGATCCACGTCTATACCACTTCACGTATATATTACTTTCACTTAAAACTCTTTTAAAACAAAACGGCCGCCCTCCTCCACAATTTTAAGCTCCCTAACAGGCCACCCAAGCGCCGACTTCACCACCACGGCGCGGTCACGGGCGTAGTACCACACTGTGTTAAACAAGTTTAAAGCCTCCGCCGCGGGCTCAACCCCGCGGAAAGTGGCCAAGATGGCCGTACGCGGCGAGACGGACTGAATTAAGTCCATGATGTACGAAACTCTCTCAACGCCGTACCTAGCCCACACCTCCTCAAGGCCGTATAGAGAAACCACCGGCGCCTCCCCCACTTTGTCCAACGCGTCGTGAAGCGCGACGTCATCCCCAAGCCCCGCCGCAGGGACCACCACCTCCTCCACCTCGCACCCCGCGGACTTGGCCAGGTGGGACATCAACGGGTAGGTGGACAAGACGCCCACCTTCACGTTGTCTAAGTAGTCGCATAAATAGGCGGCGCTCAGCCTAAGGGGCACCGGGTGTTCTTCTAAAAACACGCCGACGCGGCTCCCCGCAAGCAGGCCGGGCCTCCTATAACGAGGAGTCATGCTGGTTAAAGCCTTAACAACCCCCTCCGAGAACGCCGCCCTCCTCCCCGAGGGAGCCGCCACAGGCTCGTCGCCCAGCAGACCCTGGGACCAGCTCTTAACCAACAACACCCCCCTCCTGGAAATTGTAAAATAGTACTCAGCCCCCGGCGGAGGCCCCAGCCTAGTCTTAACAACCCTAACCCTCCTAAAGCGGGCCCCCCTGTGAAAAACCTGGCTAACCTCAAGCAGAGTGTCCGCCACATATGCGAAGTGGGACCCCCCTATCTGCTCCTCGCCGATCGCGATGACGTTGGAGTGGAAAATTCTGTACAACGCCGCGGCCGACTCCCTACTCTGAGGGAGAGCGTTGATACCGTCGATAATCACCACGTCGGGAGAAACTTTGAAATACTGCGAAGTCACCGACGACAACAAGACGTCCACATCCGACACCGACAAGAAGTCAAAAATTACAAAACGCCCAGGGTCAAGCCCAAGGCTCTTAACCTTAGCAACCAGCTTATCCGCAGTCTCGTAAAACCCCACGTACATGACCCTATCCCCCAACTGCGAGGCGGCGTGAAGAGCCAGCGAAGTCTTCCCAGACCCAGGAGGGCCGTACATAAGAGTAAAGCCTCCCAAAAGATCCCTCATACACCCTCCAAATGCTGGACAAACTTCCTCCAGCCCTCCATACTCCTAAGAGCCTCAGAGGCAAGAGAAGAGTCAACCCCCCACCTCCTCGCAAACTCCACAAACAGTGAGACAAAAAGCTCCGCGTTGTGGTGGCCCATCTCCTGCGCGATGTAGAAAGTCAAAAGCCAAGGCTTATCCAAAACCTCCGCCGGCGAAGTCCCCCGCC
>JAVZUI010000052.1:0-12071 GCA_038879095.1 Pyrobaculum sp.
TGCCACTACGCCTATCAAAAGGCTCGACGCCGGAGGAAAAATTTATAAAGAGACAAATTCTAACATCCCAGATAAAAACCCACAGAAGAATCTAAGAAAGAATTGAAACAACAAGCGTTTGGACTTTTTCCTTTTCCGACCCATGGGGAGAAGAATCTAAGAAAGAATTGAAACAAGGCCAGACGAGCTGGCCGAGATGGTGCGCAAAGCCACTCGAAGAATCTAAGAAAGAATTGAAACTATTCTTCCTAGCCTAGACACGAGGGAGGAGAAAAAGAAGAATCTAAGAAAGAATTGAAACCCTCCATAAGTCGAACCGATACATCAACTCCATGTGCTCCGGAAGAATCTAAGAAAGAATTGAAACAGGTTTTTGGTGTGCGATACGTGTCCTAATGACCGCATTGAAGAATCTAAGAAAGAATTGAAACTAAATTGTATAGCCTAGCGGGATGCACCATAACGCAAGAATCAGGAAGAATCTAAGAAAGAATTGAAACCACAAAATCGGGCTAAATAATAGTGGAGAAGATAGTATAAGAAGAATCTAAGAAAGAATTGAAACACGCAGAGGGGTCGACCGCGTCCTCGGGGCGCCAAAACGCCGGAAGAATCTAAGAAAGAATTGAAACAAGTAAACGTACGGCCTTACCTCCTCTGACTTACCCAACTGTTGAAGAATCTAAGAAAGAATTGAAACGCCGTACAACTGGGGGCCCTACGCCAGGCTACAGACCCAAGAAGAATCTAAGAAAGAATTGAAACGTCAGCACTCCTATGACGTGTACGGGTATCTTAACACTGCCATGGAAGAATCTAAGAAAGAATTGAAACTCTTTCAAAGTCTTAATAGTCCTTAGCACTATTGCTCCGAAGAATCTAAGAAAGAATTGAAACTCCTCTGCGGCGTGATGCGTCCGCCGCAGAGGTAGAGAGAAGAATCTAAGAAAGAACTGAAACAAGGACAGGAATTGTTAACGTATATCGAGTTTGTAACCCCTGTGAAGAATCTAAGAAAGAATTGAAACTGTATGTACATGTATTCGCCAAGCGGCTCGTAGCAACTCACCACGAAGAATTTAAGAAAGAATTGAAACCTCGCCTCCACCTTGGGCCACAGCAGGTGGCCCCCCACCGAAGAATCTAAGAAAGAATTGAAACATAGGACGTGGGCCGGGGGCCGGGCCGAAAAGGCCCGCGAGGGAAGAATCTAAGAAAGAATTGAAACTTTGCAGTCAATGCAGGGTTGAACATTAACAACTGCCTAGAAGAACGTAAAAAAGCGTTGAAACCTTGTAGCTCGTTGAGGAGGATAAGTGGGTGTTGGCTTGGGGTCTTTGTGGTGGTGTGGGCTTTTTAGGGTGGTGTTTTGTGGTTTGCCAGGGCGCCGTATCCCAGCTGGCTGAGGTGGCCTTCTGTGGGGTTGCAGTTTTCTATTTCTAGGTGGGTGCCTGGGGGTAGCGCTGGGTATAGGGGTCTGCGTTGTTTGCAGACTTCGCTGTAGCCTAGTCCCCACTGTACCACTCTGGGGTTTTTTATCTGCTTTACGCATGGTGGGGGGCCTTCTGGTATGAGCATGGGGGTTATTAGGACTGCTTGGCCTTTTTTGGGGGGTAGCCACGGCGTTGGGTCTTCCTGTGTTTGTTCTATTAGGGCGAGTCTTCCTTCTCCGCCGAGTCTGACGAGGCCTGTGGGGACTTGGTCTGCGTCGATGAAGTAGATGGCCTCGTAGGGCTTGGCGTAGGTGGCGGCGTATAGGTGGCCTGGGGCGGCGGTTTTGTGTGGGGTGAGTGCTAGTCCTATTCGTCTTGTTTTTTCTGCTGGGCCTTGGCCGAGGAAGCCGTCTAGTGTTGGTAACACATATGCGCCTTTGACGACGGCGATGGGGCCCCATATGGCTCTTATGCCGAGCTCCTCTTTGAGTTTTAGGAGTGCTTTTAGGGCTCCTCTTGGGCTTTTTTCTTCGCATTGTATCTTCACGCCGGCGAGTTGGCCGAGGGCGCCTAGTAGCGTGCTGGGGGGCGGCATGTGCCACACGTCGTCTCTGGCGGCGGTGGCGGGGCTTGGTATCTGGCGGGTTCCGTAGTGGGTTGGGCCTAGGGGCCTTATTCTTATGGCTTTCATGTCCACTCTCTCAGGGCTTTTAGTAGTTTTATTGTGTTTTGCCATTCTTCTCCTGCTAGCTGTAGGACGGCCTCTGCCGCCTCTGCCGTCTTTGTGTTTCTCTGGGTGAGGTATCTTAAGACGAATTGGTACTTTGTGGAGGGGCCCCACGCCTCTAGGTCGTAGGGGAGGTTTCTGCTGAGGGCTCCCGTCTTGTACGCCTCGGCGACGGCCTTAGCGTGGCGGGTTTTTGCCACTTTGGTGTAGCCGGCGTGTCCTGTTGAGGTGGATATGGCTAGGGCGTCTTTTTCGGGGGCTGTGGCCTCTTTGGCGTGTTCTAACAGCTCGGCGGCTTTGTCTACTTCTACTGACATGTAGTCTGTCACGGCGTGGGCGAGCCTCAGCGAATACGACCTCCCGTATGCCGCTGGGGCGGGGAGGTGGTACGTGTCTGTCAGTGGGTGGAAGCCGTCTTGTCCGTGGTAGCTTCGCCTCGTCGCCTCGACTGCGTCGAAGGCGGCTTCTTTGGGGACGAGGGCTAGCAAGTCGTCGCCTCCTGAGAAGACAAGCTCGCCGCTGTGTTTAAACACGGCGGCCGCGTCCATCAACGCGGTGAGCATAAGCGAGGCTGAGGCCGCCGCGTAGTACGAGGGGCTGGGGACTGCGTAGTGTCCGCCTTGGCACATCTGCGCTGCGGCTTTCTGCACCGAGTCGATTAGGCGCTGTGCTTTTTCTAGGTCTTTTCTGTACTGCTCGGCGTCTCCCACTACCTCTAGTTGGGGTGTCTGGGGCTTTGTGGGGAGGCACCCGCTGAGTAGTTTGCCTACGTTGTCTCCGTCGGCTCTTACAACGGCGTATATAAGCGAGGCGCCGCACTCGGCCAGCTCCTTCTCCGCGGCTTCTAGGCCTCCGAACACCGCCTCGACGTCTTCGCCTTGTAGGACTCTCTCTATTTTGCCCCTCAGCTGGGGGCACTTGTCCACGTAGGGCCTCAGCGCCACTGCCTCCACCGACTCTACTCCCATGCCACCTGAGGCTCTGAGGTAGAGGGCTCGTTTTATGACGTCGACAGGTCCGAGGGCCTCTTTGGGCTTAAACACTTTTTTTAGGGCTTCTGTGTTTTTTACGCCTAGTTGCGCGAGGAGGGCGTGGGTCTCGTCGTCGTAGTCCAGCTGTCCTCCTCTGAAGGCTCCTCCGAACTTCAGCACGGCGGGTTGCGAGGGGTCTAGGCTACTGTGGACCCAGGTGCCGTCGTAGAGTTTTTGGAAGCGTGGGGTGCCGTCTGTCTCAAACCACTTGGGGGCCTTGGGGAGCTTCTCTCTCTTTCGCTCGTTTAGCATGTACATTAGCCTGGCGAATAGAAACCTCTCCGGCTCCGCGGCGGCGCCGTAGGTCTCCTCTGCCCACTTGTCCAGCCCGTCTAGCGCCTCGTCGACTGTCACGTAGGCCCACTTGAGGGGGAGGTAGTCCGGCTTGATGCCCTCCAGCGCCTTGGCGACGATTTTTTTGACGTCGTCTCCCAGCGGCGAAAGCGTCAGCGGGATGGCCTCCGCCTCGGCGCCTTTGGCCGCCTCGAGTAGGTCGCAGAGGCTTTGTTGAAAATACGTCTCCGCCTCGCCTTCGTCGCACTCGGGCAGCGCGAGGTAGACGGTTCCGGGGAACAGCGAGGAGGTTTTTAACACAGTTTCGACAAACGCCGCGGCGGCTGGGCCCAGCTCTCGTTCGAGCATTTTGCCTACTACCCTCTTGTATAGGTCCCAGAGGGCTTGGTTCTCCCGCCTGAGCTGTGCGTAGAACAGCGGGTTGAACCTCGGCGTGGGGGAGAGGAGGACGTCGGGGCCGTGGCGCTCTGCGTACCGCCACGCCAGCCCCCAAGCCGCCAGCGATATTAAAATGCTCCCCGCCCGGTAGTCGCCCGCCTTCCTGGCGGACTTCAGCACTGACTGTATCCCAGGTATGTCCGCCACCGCAAGGCAACCCCTCAGCCTCCCTCCCCGTACCCAGTTTAGCACAGACGCCGTGGCGTATAGGTGGTCGAAGGCAGTGTGGGTGGGGGCGCGGGTGTCGGCCGGTAGCGCGGGTAGCCCGGCGTTTATCCACGCCAGCTCATAGGCGGCGTATGTGTAGAGGTAGAGCCTCTTCTCGTCCCCGCCCCCCGGCTCCACGGCCTTTTTCAAATCGTTTACAAATTTGTGGAACCTCTGCCGAAAGTCGTCGGGGGGCGGCTTCTTCACCTCTATCTTCTTTTCGTAGTTGAAGGGGTTGATTAAGTACTTGGCCTTTGCCCAGTACCCGCCGGGGCTGGGAGGGAGTGCCCACCTGTCGAAAGACGCCGCCAGCCTGTCCGCCAGGGCCACCGCCTCTCTGTCCTCTTTGCTAGGCGCGCCGCCGAGCCCCGGGAGGGCGCTCGTCATCAGGTTGACTCCCTCCTCCTCGTGGCTGTCCTTGTTGAATATGCGGTATCCTTCGTGTTCAAACCATAGGGCTTTGTGTGGGGGGTCGTGGAAGAGGGCGTACGTCTTTAAAAACCACATAAAACTTTTTATCTTTCTCAAATTTAAATTTATGGGTAAGGTGTTTTGGGTCTTGTCTCTGACGTCTATACACCCAGGCGTCGGCCGCGCCGAGGCGGCTCACGTAGACCTCCCAGTTCAGCGAGACGAGTTCGGCCTCCCGGCGGTTTGGGCCTCCTCTCTCAAGGGTGCGCTTAGGTCTAAGGCTGAGAGGAGGTTTTTCGACGAGAGGGGGGTCTGCGTCGCGAACCCCTCTGAGTGCGCCAGCTTCCTCGCCGCCTTTGGCCCCAGGCCTGAGTCTGCCTCTGAACACGCCTCCGGGTTGGTTTTTCTCGACGCAAGGCTTGTGGCCATCCCGGCGAGGTCTTTAAAGGGGGTGTGGCTGTGGGCCACCTCGCCTATGCTGTTAAATTTTGTAAAGCTGTACTCACAGGCCCTGGGCCACGAGGTGAAGCTCCCGGAGTTCCCTAAGCCGGCGGAGGGCCGGGTTGTGCTGTCTGACCTCTCCTACGCCGTTGACGGCAGGGCTTTTATAAACGAGCTGGAGTTTGAGGTGGATAAGTCCAAAGGGCCCGAGTTAGATCTGCCTCCGTTGAAGAAGGCGCGAGAGATTGTAGGCAATAGGCCGGTGGCGTATCTCAACGACGACGACTTCATGAAGGTGGTTAGGCGTAGCCTGTTGGTTCAGTACAGAGTTAGGCTGAGTGAGAAGAAAACCGTGCAGACTGGCCCCTGGAGTGAGGAGTACGTGCCGCCGTTTACTATATTCGTCTCGGGGGTGCACTGCAACAAGCCGCCGTCTAAAGTTAAGGTCAGGGTGAAAGACGGCCAAAACCCCGCCGAGGTTGAGGTCGCCGCTAAGGACTTGTGTGAATACGCCAAACAGCTTATTGGGGGTGTGGTGTGGCTTGGGGGGAAGGAGACTGTGGGGAAGGGCCTTGTGGAGGTGGTATGGTAGACTGGCTTGAGTTAGCTCTGAGGTGTGTGGAGGCGGTGGAGCGGCGCTGCTCCGGCGAGGCGAGAGCAGCCTTTAGGACGAGGGCTAGGCAGATAGCGTCTGATCTGTACTACGTCGGGGCGGCGTACGTCGTGGCCGTTCTGGCGGCTAGGTCGAGCGAAGGCGACATTTTTAGAGGCGACGACCTCGACGCCGCTGTGAAGAGGATATGTGAGTCGGATCAGTCTAGGGAGGAGAAGGGCTACGCCTTGTACGGCGTCTGCCTCCGCGAGGGCCTTAAGACGCTCGGCATATCTGTCGACGGGCTTTCCACCACGCTTAGACAGCTCAAGAGGCAGGCCGGCTTGGTGGAGGCAAGGCTGTACGAGTACGTGGACTGGCTTAAAAAGCTGGCTGAGGCGAAGTTCGAAAAGGAGAAGGAATGAAGGCGGTTTTCTACGTCACAATCGCGTCGCCTCTTTCAGTGGGGTGGTACGACCCCATGTTGCTAGATGAGAACTTCTACATTAGGCCCACTTCTCTGAAGGGGCTCTGGCGCTGGTGGGCGAGGGCATTCGCCGCGGGGGCGCTCTACGAGGCGGGGTGCGTCGGCGGCGACTTCTTTAAAAAAGTCCACGAGTTGGTGTCCCGCGACCTGGGGCTGGGCTCTACTGAACAGGCGTCGAGCTATACAATTACTGTGGAAGTGATGCAACGGCCCATGGTCGAGGATGCCCAGAGGGCGAACCTACAGCGGTTTAAGCTTCTTTCGCTTGGGAAGAGGGGGGCGGATCGGCCGAGGATTAGATACGCCACCGGCGGCAGTTTTCGCATCTCTGTAGAGGGCGACCACCCGGCTTTTTCCACCGCCGTTTCAATTCTAGCTGTAGCTCTTACCCTCTCGGGGTTGGGCAAAGGCGGGAGAAAGGGCTTGGGTTCTCTTGACGTTGTGAAGACGGACGGCCACGCCCCCCGGGGGAGTTTGCCAGAGGTTATAAACAAAGTGAAGAGCTCTCTAGCGGTGAGAAGGTGCGGTGAGCCGCCTAGGCTTCCGCCCATCTCGGCAGTTGCAAAAGGGGTCTTCGAGGTTTACAAAGTAAATGTGAACTACCAGACCCTACACAACCTATTTCTACGCTCTGAGAGGGCCAAGCTGTCTGGCAGTAACCCCGAGTCCCCAGATCCCTTGGGCGGCTACGCATGGTTCCTAGGTCTGCCGAGGTCAGGGAAAGATCGTGATACAGGTGTAACTACGGGCTATCTGATTAGTTCTGAAAAAGAGGAGGGTGGAGGCAGAGGTAGTGCCATAGTTAGAAGAGCCTCGCCTGTTTTTGCGGCGTGGCACTCGAATAAGCACGTCTACGGCGGAGGGGGCTACGTCTCGGTTTTCCTCTCTGCCGACTGGCCGAGGCAGATCCAGTGGGTGAGACTCCCAAAGAGTCAACAAAAAGCAGACGCCCAGGGGACAACCCACCGTGTGGATGAACACGCCACCGGACGCCACGATGCTCCGAAACCAACCCCCCAAATGATAATAATTAATGAAGACAAGTTACAGGAGGCGAAAGCGAAATTTTTAAAGCTCTTAGAGAAGTTCTCTCCCACTAGGATATGGTGACTGGATTAAGAGACTGCGTCTCGTCTACATACAATGTGTATAGCTGTATCGTGTTAGACTTGGTAGAGTCTACAATTCAGAAAGACGAGAGAAGTGAGCGGGAGGATTCACAAGTTAAATCTGTGCGTGGCAAGTTTACGACTTATAGCAAAAATGTTGCGCTCTCTCTTATTAAGAAGTATAGGGCTGATGCCAGGAGTATCTCTGCCTATCTTGGCTATTTAGAGAGGGCGCTGTCTGGGTTGCCGCTGTTGACGAGGGTGGAGCTTGAGGTGACCACCCCCTTGGTGGTGCACGTGCGTAGCCCCTACATGCCGCTGGAGATTGGGCTTGCTTGGCACCCCTTTTTCAACGCGCCGTACATCCCGGCGACAACTCTAAGGGGGGCTTTGAGGGCGGCGGCGCCTGCGGGGGTCTGCGGCAGGAGTTCTGAAGAGCTGTTTGGGCACAAGAAGGCCGCTGGCCTGTTGATAGTCACAGACGCCCTCCCCGTCTCCGAGGAGGTGCTGGGCGCCGACGTGATCACCCCCCACTACAGAGAGCCCGACGCGGTGGAGGAGCACAAGGTGAGGCCGACGCCTATTGTGTTCCCTGTGGTTAAGCCTGGCGCCAAGTTCGTCTTCTTCCTAGCCTCGGAGGAGGACAGCTTGGTGAGGTGCATGGGCGACCTACTCCGGGTGGTCGACGCGGCGCTGGAAAGGGGCATTGGGGCAAAGACCCGGGTGGGCTACAGCAGGGCTAAGAGGGTATAAGAAGTGCTTACCATACATCTATGCGTCTCGTGGTGTGTAACTTTAAGCAGTTTAGGGAGGCTGTGGTGGAAGGAGAGAGGGTCCTCCTCTACGGCCCGAATGGGGGTGGTAAGTCTGTGTTGATTCATTTGATTGCTCTGTTTTACGGAGCGGCGGTGGGGGTGCGGATACATGACGAGAGGGTCGTCTCGGCTGGGGACTTCGAGAAGGATACTTACGTCAGGTTTGAAAGTGGGGAATTCGCCGCCGAGATTGTCGGCGACAGGCTTGTGTACGGGGGAAGGGAGTACCCTCTGGGTTCTGAGTTGAGGGTGGCGTCGGCGTCTGTGTGGCATGTCGATGAGCGGGGGTTCCGCGTCTTTTGGGCGGGTGGGGGGTGCCGCGGCGTGCCTATAAGCGGAGAGCCTTTGGGCGATCGTTTAGGGTACGGCGAGTTGAGGGTGCTGTGTCCCGAGGCCGCGCGTGCGGTGTCTAGCTACTTTAACGTTTACTACGACGTCGTGGAGGTTGGCGGCAGGTGGCTTCCGGTTGACAGGCTGTCTTTTGGCCAGAGGAGGCTGTTGGTGTTGACCGCGGCGTTTAGGCTTGGCGACGTGGTGTTGGTGGAGAACTTGGAGGCTGGGCTGCACGTAGGTATGCTGGCCGACTTGGTAACCACTCTGCCGCATCTAAAGTCAAAGGTGGTCTTGGAGACGCACAGCGGGCTGGCGGTTAAGCTGGCGCTGAGCAGAGGGCTAGCCGCGTACTACGTAGACGAGGGGCAGGTCAAGAGGATCCAAAGCCTAGATCTTCAGCTCTTTCAGCGAGAGCTCTCTGTCTACTCCTCGCTCCTATGAGCTGTCAACTGGCTTCGGAGGCTTTTGAACGACGAGAGTCTGGGCGTTGCTATTCGAAAGGTCTTCTGAAGATGTGAACTGTCACGTTGTGTTGACCACTTTGTATAGGTTGTAGAGCACTGCTATTGTCTCGGCTCTCAGCTTAAAGAGGTGTGTGAGGTAGGTTTGAAGCTCTTTTTGGAACGCCTGTTCGTTTGTTTCGACTTTTGCTTCTATTATCTTGTTGGTTATGGTGTTGAGTAGTTCTAGGAGGTCTTGTTTTCCGAAGATTTCTTCTCTTGCTCTGGCTAGTGGTAGGGGGTCTCCATACCGTTTTGTGACGAATTCTGTGATGTCTAGCGGCTTGATAAACTTTATGGGCACTTCTTTCTTCGTAACTCCGTACAACACCACTTCCTCTACGTCGGGTCTTTGTGCTAGTATCTGTGGCAGGTCGTTTATTGAGTTGCTTATGGCGATTACGTGGGCTTCTTCGTCTACTACTGTGTAGCCTATCCACTCCGTCTCTGCTGTGGTGAATTTGTCAACTACCAGGATAGTGTGCTTGGGAGTCTTGGGGACTAGTACTACTTCTTCGCGGAACTTTATGGGCACGGCGTTGCATATGTAGTACAGTGCTACTTCGGCTTCTTGTCTTAGCCGCGGTATGTCGAGGCGGTGCGGCGCAAATTCGTAGGGGTCTATGTATTCTAGCAACAGGCGGAGCTGGTCGTCTATCTCAACGGTTTTAACTTCTTTGAGCAACGTATCGCAGTTTATCACTTTGTCGCCCATTTTGATGTTCTCGTCCTTCCTAAGTTTGGGGAGTAGCCCCACGGGCTCTTCTTCCCAGACCTTTAGTAGCCCGGTGGGCTCCAGATAGCTTTTTAGGAGGTGGAGGTCTATGCCGTATTTCCTCCTTAAGATGGCTTTGATGAAGCTTATCCCCCTGTCAATCGCCGCAGGGTCGCGGTGTCTTGGGTCTACCTCCACTACATATACATATGTAAAGAATACATATGGATACCAGGGGCGCGGCGTGTAGTTCAATATGAGCTTTCTAACGTCGTACGTCTCGACCTCCGTGCCGTCGGGCTTATACATACGGAACTTTCGGCGCGATTCTAAATACCACGCCACTTTGCAGGGAATTTCTCTAACCTTCTTGAACCCCCCGGCGCCTTCAAAGAGAACTGTGACGTACACCTTGCTCCAGAGCTTCCCTCGTTTTATATCCTCGGCGAACTGCGGCTCTTGCCACCAATCTCGACAAGTGCTGTAGTACCACAACAAGGCGTCGTATATCGCCCTCACCGGGCTGTACACCTCGTTTGCACATCTGGCTCCGTTTTGTAATTGGCTGAGGTAATGCGCCGCCGCTTTTACTATAACGTTGCGCCTCGTGGTTATGACTACAGAAGGCGGGTCGGCCTCTACGGCGCCTGGTTGGTAGTATTCAACGTAATATTTTCGGCTTACTGAGTCATCGAGCCTTTCGCAGCCCTTCTCGTCGATGTAATACTGTATATGTGGCTTATGTCTAACCATCTCGTAGAAGCCTGGGCACCTAATTTTGTCGACGCCGTATTTCTTTAACTCGCTCTCTGTTAAAGTTGCCGCTCCTAGGCAGTGGTCGTACAGTTTTAATGCCTCGTTTTCTGGGTCTAATATCAACGTCTCTGGTCCGAGCTGTTCCCACCTCTTTAACCCTTCGACTCCCTCCTCTAGTATCACCAGGTCCTCCTCTCTTATCGGTACGATAACCGACTCTGTGAATTCTACTGCTCTTCTGCCCATTCTCCCCTCCCGTTGAATGAACTCTCTTACAGTGTGTGGCAGTCCCACGTGGATAACCCGCTGAATCCCGCCTATGTCGATGCCTTGGAGTAGAGTTTTTACGGTGACTACCAGCTTATATTCGCCGTTCCTAAGTTTTTCTTCTATTTCTCTTCTTCTGTACCTATCTATCTGGGAGTGGTGCACAGGTGCCGATGCTCCTCCGCCTAGTCTGTTAGCCCAGTCGATTGAAGGCGCAAATACGAGGGTAGACTCTTCACAGTCTTTATAGGCTTCTAAAAGATCTACAAGTAATTGTCTATTATTGTCTAAGATTTGTCTATGTAAATTTTTTAGTCTTAGAACTTTAATAGGATATACTATGCTTCCCTCCTTGCCCAATGCGATGTATACATGCTTTGGCGGGCGGGGCGCCTCGCCCTTGATTTCAACTACATCGCCTATGAACTTTTTCATGTCTTCGACAGATGTAATCGTGGCGCTCAAAAGTACGTATTGGACCTGCCGGTGTTTAGAAATCAGGGCCAGTAAGTGAAGGAGTAGAGCTGACCTAAAACTTTTGTAAAAGTCAAGTTCGTCTACTATTATCAAATTTACTCTGTCTAGATACGGCGACAGTTTGTGGTTACGGTCCTCCATTGCAAGCAGAAGAACTTCTGGATTGGTCAGTATAAGAGTTGCTCTTAAAACGTCTTGTCTGCTTACTCGGACCGACACGTCCCCGTCGTAACGCACGACGTCGCCGATTAGAAAACGCCCCGGCCTCTCCTCAATGTATAGGCCTGCCTCTTTGAAGTATTTGCTTATTCTTGCCAATTGGTCACCTGCGAGGGCCTTTGTGGGGTAGATTGCCAGCGCTTTGATGGGCTCGCCTCTTGCTTTTCTTTCTAGCAGGTATCCGATCCACACCTCTGTTTTTCCGCTTCCTGTGCTTGCCCTCAACACGACGCTACGTCCTTCGAATAGCTTTGTCAATGCCTCATATTGGTGTTTGTACAGCTCGAAATTGCATAGGGATACCTCTCTTCTGCATAAGTTGGTTAAGACGTCTCTGAAGTATAACCCCGTCTTCTCAACTACTTGGCCTCCTAGGACCTCTACCCAGTAGGATATTCCCAGTTTTTTAAAAATGTCGCTGCTTCGACACATAAATGAATATGTTTTTCCCCGTCTTATTCTTTACGGTAGTGTTTGGTAGCGCTCCGGAGTGCTTACGGTTTATTGTTTTTATAGTGGTTCTGGTTTGTTGTCATGGTTGGGGTGTTTCTGGGGGTTACGGTGGGCGTTTCTTTGTTGCAGAACGCGTCTAGGGATGGGGTGTTGGGGTCTGGTGTTGACAGGGCTGCGGCGTTGAGGGGGTATGCGTCGTCTAGGCCTGCGGCGGCTTCTGCTGAGCTTAATACGCTTCTGGGGGTTAAGAGGCGTTGGCCTGCTCTTTTCGGCGACGTGGAGGTGGTTTTCTACGCCTCTGACACGGAGGAGGGGCGCCTCGTCTCTTCTGTTTTGGAGGGGGTGGTGTGTGGGGTTTTGGGCGCT
>JAVZUI010000053.1:0-2424 GCA_038879095.1 Pyrobaculum sp.
TGCATCTCAGTCTGTACTCCAGCCTCCCGGGGGACCACGTCCCGTATTTCAACGTCCCGTTGTCGTAGAGGAGGGATATGACTGGGACGCCTACTTTCTGTGTAGAGACAGTCTTGCCGTTTTCCAGCTCTACAATATTGCCGGCGGCGTCGGCTACAGCCACTCTCCTGCAGTCTGTGGCTACCGCCGTGGCGTTGAAATTGAGCGTGACGCCCCAAAGCGGAGTGCCTCTCACGTAAAGCGCCACTAGGAAGCCCAGCCAGTGGGTGCCGTTTGTCAGCGGCCGGCCTACGGCTAGGCAAGAGCCCATGGGGTCAGTGGCTATTAAAGCGCCGGGGGCGTCCACGTGGTGAATGCTGAGAGGCTAGGCGTGCCTTACCAATTTGAAGTCTTACACGGCGGCACCACCGACGCCATCGCTGGGAGAGGGGGCGTCTCCACTGCGGCTCTTTCTAAATACGTCCACTCCCCCGTGGGTGTGGTTAGAGGTGTTGAAAACGCGGCGTGGCTGTCGGCGGGGGTGGTGGCCTGCACCACGCCTAGAGAGGAGTTTTTAGACAAGAGGCTGAGATGAGGTTTGTAGTTGTTAAAGTTCTGGCGGCCGTAGCGCTGGCCGCGGTGGCCTACTACAGTTTTAGATTTTTTGCTGCTTTGTACGACATACCTTATGAATATGTAGATGTCGCCAAGGCCTTTATCATAGCCGGGGCCGGGGTCACAGTGGCGAATTTAATAGGTAACGCAATTATCTCACACCTCAGGCCTACGTTGAGAGAGAGGGCGTACGCCGTTGGCAATACTATAAAAGTCATCGGCACACTCTTTGCGTTAATAATTGCGCTGGCGACTACGAGGATTGGGATCGAGGCGGCGCTTCTGGGAGGTACAGTGACTGGCTTAGTCCTCGGCTTGGCGCTACAGCCTGTCTTAGGTAATCTATTCGCCGGCTTGTTTATACTTGCGAGTCGATACGTCACTGTAGGCGACACAGTCCGTATAGTCTCGCCGCAGGTTCCCTACCAAGCGGCCCTCTGGCCGTTGTATAAATACTTCTCGCCGGACTACGTAGCGCCTGGGTACAAGGGGAGAGTGGCGGAGGTGGGGCTGTTCTACACAACTTTGATACTAGACACGGGGCAGGAGTTGAAGGTGCCGAATATGGTGTTGCTAAACGCCGGCGTGGTGGACTTCACGCCGCAGTGGAGTGAGAAAATGACTGTAGTAATTAGGCTAGAGCTGCCTCTGTCAATAATCGACATAGAGACACTGGAGGATGAGGTTAGATCTGTCCTACATGGCTTTGAAGTCTCGGCTGTGGACTTCACAGAGCAGAGCGACAAAGACTTTGTAATTATTAGAGTAAAGATTAAAGTATCCACGGAGGAGGACTGGAGGAGGGCGAAGAGCGAGGCTTTAAAAAGACTGTTGAAGTATAGAGAGGAGAGACTTGTTAAACACTTCTCGAAGTATCTATGTATGACGAGGGGAGTTATGTGTGAAAAATACCTCAGCTCTTTGTCTTCCCAGTGACTAAATAGTAGGCGTGGTTTGAGATATAGACTGCGTGGTCGGAGGCCCTCTCCAATAGTCTCAACACCACGGCCTCAGTTACTAAACACCTATCTGTCCTCTCTAATAGCCTAAGTAGCGACTCTTCATACGCCTTGTCTACAACTTCGTCGTCTAGCCTCTCCACTTCTTTAATATTTGAAATATCTCTATTGAGAAACATCTCTATAGACATCTCTAACATCTTTTTTACTACATCTAAGACACTGCGTATTTTTCCCAAGTCGCAGCTCCGGTCTAGTTTTTCTAGAACTATTTCTATGTCCAGGGCGTAGCGAGCCACTCTGTATAGGTCGTATGAGATAAACAAAGCCCCCTTTAAAAACCGTAGGTCAGTAGCCACTGGCGAATACCTCGCCACTGCCTCAATCACTAAGTCAGACACCTCGAGGTGTAGTTTGTGTAGTTCAGAAGCCACTGCAGAGATTTTTTCTAAACTTCCGCCGTCTACTAGACTCAACGCCTCTACGGCTAGAGCTGTGCCGTGTCTAAGTTTTCTAGATATCTCATCTATAGCTATGTCTAATAGCCTACGCATAGTTAGTAGAGCTTCCCAGTGACATATTTCTCTGTCAGTTCGTGCCTCGGGTTTGTAAACACCTCGCGGGTGGGCCCCACTTCGACTAACTTGCCTTTGTATAGAAACGCTACGTAGTCGCTTACTCTAGCCGCCTGGGGCGGGTAGTGTGTCACTAAAATTATTGACGTCTCCTTTTTTAAATCTAGTAGTAGACTCTCTATCTTCGCCGTATTCTCTGGGTCTAGGTTGGCGGTGGGCTCGTCGGCGAGTAAGACACGTGGACGTGGTGGTCTTGAACTGGGACGTGCCTTGCGCCCTTATGGAAGAGATCTACA
>JAVZUI010000053.1:2434-11922 GCA_038879095.1 Pyrobaculum sp.
AAGGGAGTCTTAATATACGCCAAGTCCCGCGAGAGGTACATCGACGACCTCGCCAAGAGGCTAGCCATATGCTGGGATTTCGAGATCTCGTACCGCAAGCTCCACCTCCTAGAAACGGCCCTCCGCGCAGTTAAGTCGAGATGGCAGTCATAAAAAGGCTCTTTGAAGCGGCAGTAGACGTCACGGCCAGGCTGGACGAGGAGGTAGACAAGGGGGTCTCCACCGCCTGGGGCGACTTGATGAAGTACCTCCACGCCCTCCAGATACAAGCCAGGTGCTCATAGACATGGCGCTGAGAGCATCGGCGGCGCTGGGACACCCCCCAGCCACGCCGCTAGGTACTTGGCAGAAAAAGGAGTTTTCACCCAGGAGGAGGCCGCCTTCTTCAAAAAAGTCGTCGGGTTCAGGAACGTAATAGTACACCAATATCTGGCGGTGGACGTGATTTAGTAAAGCGGGTGCTGGAGAGCCGGGAGTATAGAAAAGTGTTGAGCCTGGCCGAGAAGATATACAAAGCCGTCCAAGACCCTTGAGCCCGCGGCTTTTCCGGGGTCGGCCACCGCCTAGCGGCGACCTGTGGAGAAACTGCGCAGTTGTCCCCCCTTGGGCCACGGCAACGCGGGGACGAGGCGTTTACGAAGAGACAAGCCTGCGAAGCCCTCTAGACGCGCCCTGCTGAGAAACAATCGCGGTATTCAATGCATGTTGCGCTACCGTCTTTGCATCTCCTCAGACTTCTTTTCTAACTCCTCGAGGGCGAACAGGCGAGTTTTTCACCTTGAGGGCGTATTCAAAGGGGTTTACGGCTGGCTTCATGACGACGTTGCCCTCCTCCACTTCGATTATGTAGTCGTCCTCGGGTATTCCCAGCGCATCGGCGATCTCTGCGGGGGCGGACGTCGTCTTCTTCCTTCTCCTAGAGGCTCGGACCTTGCCTTTGACACGTGTCTAGAAATACGCGATTTAGCCTTACGGAGGGCTGATATAGATTTGCATATCGGCATTTAGGGAGAAGCCCTGTACTGCGCGGGGCCCGTCAGCCGCCGGCGGCTATTAAATGTTGAACTGAACCAGCTCCTTGATCTTATCCCAGATCTCGCCGAGTAGGGGCTTCGCACGTCCCCGAACTTCACCTTACTGCTGAAATTGCCCCGGGCGGCCCAAATTGGCAGATTGAACAAGAGATCTTGGAGCTTGCCCTGTTCGATCAGCCTATCAATAGCGCCTTCTTTAAGCACTTTTGTGCCGCTAGCACTAGGCCTTTCAATATCTATAGGCCTCTCCGAGATTATTAAGGCCGGCGATTCGCTAATCCCAAGAACATTTGCGATGTTTGCCACAATAATGAGACTTTGCATCAAGTTACAACAAGTACATACTTCTATTTTACCTCTTAGCTCAGCGATCTCATCTTTTCCACTTTACCCGGCAAGAACCTGTTGCGGATCATTACAGCCGCCGACACAGCCCTTGCTATAGCCGATACCTGGCCTTAAGGATTACCCTTTCAGCGCTTGCGTTAAAGCTCATAACTTTGGCCATTACGGAATTTACAAAGGATCCTCTGCTAATCGGTATTGTGACCTCTCGCCGCGCCGCATTCCGACTCACTAGATTTTCCTAGGCATTATTTTGAATTTTTAAGCTTCTTAGGTCTCACCCAGAGCTAGCCGCTATTCCTCCTTGGGCCCCTCGGCGTAGTTGGGGAGGAAGTGAGCAATGAGCCTAAGGGCGTGCTGAGCCGCCGCGGTGAACCTCCCAGGGCCCTCCCCCGGACAAGGCGTCCAGAGGCCCAGGTCGTAGCACAGCCCCCTGGCCTCCCCGGCGTTGCCCCACATATAAATCAAAGCTGGCGAGATACCTCTACCCACCGCACCCCTCTTTTAAGTTAGTTAGCCAATTGTACAAAAATATTACGTTAAAAAGCTAACAAAAACAAAAAAAGAGGTGATATGAGTGTGCCATGCCAAGAAAGTATATTTGGGTGTTGGTAGTGCTACTTGTGGCTACTACACTAGCGGCTGTGTACGAGTATTACAATGAGCAGTATAGATCAGAGTGTAGCCCATTACAGAGTTGCCGGGAGCAAAAGACATACACTAAAGTGTGGTACGATGCTGATAATGGCTAAGTCGTCGGCGATGCCGGAAATCTTTGGTATAGATCAAGTGGTTATTGGGCTGCGCAAATAAAGATGTACGCCCACCCCTACGCCCGCAATTGTCTATACGACAGTGTGTTAAAGAAATACACCTTCTACCGGATAGATTATGACAGAATTGACTGGGTGTTTTACACCCTTGTCAGCACATGGGAGACGATGAGTGGAGTAACAGTATATCCAAAAGTATGTTGAGGACTAGGTCAGTAGTAATAGCAACAGTTCTAGTAGCAGTTGTGGCGTTAGCGATTTTCGCAATGGCTGGAATGGGAACCGGGGCTGGCAATAAGAAAGAAATACCTAAGACCAACGGGACGTTTACGGCTGTTTATTACGCCAAGGTTCTCTGCGCATCCGAGACAGCGGGACCTCAAAGCAAAATAACGGGGCGGCTAACTTTAGTATATCGTAATAACAAGCTCGTGCACATCGAATTCAACAATAAAACTTTGCCGTTAGGGATACTTAAGTATCCGCATAACGTGGCTAGAGGCGGCGAGCTCCTACTAGATCTTGGAGCCATCACCAACCTAAGGAATGACACCAACAGTGGCGTTTCGGTGCAGAGGGCTAACCCCTCATCACACGAGGAAAGCCCCTACAAGGCCAAGTCGTCGCTGATAATAACGAGAAGAGCCGTTGTAAGTAACCTAACCGTGCCAGGCGCCGGAGTTATATACTTCGGCGAATTCAACGACATTATAGACTACGACGACGTAGCTAATGTGCCTTACCACTTCGCCATCTCAATAATGCACCCCGCCGCAACGGCGATGGGCTGCGCAGGTTCCTACGCCGCAATATTCGCCACGTTACAAGACATCAAATAACCCTTTTTTCTACCCTCATCCCCCCCTTCTCTGCGACAACCTGGAATTTGGCCGGGAGCCGCCAAGTTGGCACGTATAGGCGGGCAGTCGGCAACCTGGCAGATAAAGACACTACAATGATATACCAGCGCAAGAGCTCTTTAGACAGATGGCGCCGATCTGTCCCAGCGGGGGAGAGATCGGCCCGGGAGGCGGTAGGCCAAGGCGATAGGATGTGACTATAAAGGTGGTGCGGGGGGTGGGATTTGAACCCACGCAGGCCTACGCCACAGGGACCTGAACCCTGCCCCTTTGACCTGGCTCGGGCACCCCCGCCTGTAATATAATGAATGGGGGGTTTTAAGTTTTTATGCAGCGGTTATTGACGTGGTTCACGCTTTTGAGAGACGCAAAAGCCTTTCGTATGAAAATCTTTGCCAAGCCTGGAACAAGTGTGTCGACAAATTGCGAATTTAAATACGTGTTTAGTCGAGCGAAAAAATAGAAGTTAAACTCCATTTTGATATGGCCATGAGGCCGGCGTTATTCTTAACGGTCGTTTTAGTCGCCGTCTTAGTGGCGTTTGCATTGTGGGTCGGCGCTTCTCCTCAGGCGCGCGGGCCGGCGACGGGGTATGTGGAGCAGAGCCAAGCCTCCGCTTCATCAACTGCTCAGCAACAGCCCTCCACGACGGCGTCGTCTCCCCCGGCTGTTGAGGCGGGGCGTGCTTCGGAGCCGGGGCAGTCGCTAACGGAAACTGTGAGCCCCGGCGCCTCGGCGAAGGGATCTGAGGGCAATAAGTCTAAGGCCCGCGCGTGGGGGCCGCCGACTTTAATGAATTTGGAAATAGCCGTCTACGGCTTTGAGAAAATCTACGCGGCGTATAGGGCTGTGTAGATGGATTACTTCAAGAAGCCTAAGAGGAACGATACTGTCGTGAGAACATTCGGCGCGTTAGACGAAGAGGCGCTTAAAGAGTTCAGGGGGCTGAAGTACAACTCCTCCGCTGGGGTTGTGGACTTTGTCCTTAAGAACCCGTTTACTGTAACTCCCGGCGAGTTCATGTCGTTTGTGGAGAGGCTGAAGAGGGAGGTGCCCGTCGGCGACGTGTACTTCGCCAGCCGCCTTGAATATTCTGTGTTAGTCGCCAGGAAAAACGCCACGACGGCTGAGGGACCTGCCGTAGAAATCCTCGTGCTAGACGACGGGGATTTCAGGAGGTTTACTAGAAAGTTCGTTGGGCACGAGATAGATCCCTGCGACAACTCCATAGTGCTTCCGAGCCGCCATAACGGCACTTTTGCTGAAGGCCAAGAGGTGGAGGCGTTTCTGCCCCTTGCTTGGTACGGCGTTAGCGTAAGCACGGCGAGGGCCTACTTCCACGTGAACCTCCTGCTGAAAGTCCACTTTATTAAAATCCGCTCGGAGGAGCCAGCTGGATATATAGGCAAGTGCTTCGCCGAGTATTTCGCCGACGTTCCGCCGTATAGGTCATATGCAGTAATTGAGGCGCCGACTGAGGCGTATTTATACGTCCACTGGAGGAATTGGGAATTTATCTACGAGTCGGCGCTTCAACGCCCTGAGAGGATGGAGTGGCTCAGCCGCTGGTACGGCGACGCAAACGCCACGCAGTACATGGACTGGGTGAGGGAGCGGCTGGCGGAGGCGAGGAGGAAAGCAGAGGAGCTGAGGGCTGGGCTGGGGGCTTAATTAAATTTTTCCCAGATCCGCCTCAAAAACTCAACTTTTTAATACAGGTTTATAATGTGGGCCTCCTCCTGAACGTAGACTATTCCGATCCGTTGGTGAGGGCGAGGGCCTTGAGGGCGTTGCGAGCCTCTGGCGTTAAGTCTGTGGGGATTGAGGAGGCCGCAGAGGCGTATTATGTTCACTACAGATCGCCCATCTTTGGCGGCCGCTCCTCCAGCCCAGTGTGGGAGAGGTTTTTGACTACTTACGTCAAGTCTCATTACTACAGAGCAGTGGCGGGGGTGTGCAGGCTTAACCACAAGGCCTCTCTCGAGGCCGCGGCGAGGCTGTTGAGGGCGTTTGAGTCTTATTTAAAAAGCCTTGAAAACTACGGGAGGGCTTGGTTCGGGAGGGGGGCGCGGGAGGCGTGGGCGGAGGCGATGAGGCAGATTAGGCGCCATATGGGAGACCCGGCGGACGTCGCAGAGTTGCACCGGGTTTTTAAAAAACTCGGCGAGATCCTCGGCAGGGGGAGGTCGGGAGACCCGGCGTCTCTTGCGCTTTCCGTCGCCACAGATCCCCGCAGAGTCAGACTGGCCAGAGTTCTGGCGCGCGCCTTAGAGCTCGCCCCGAGGATGGGTTTGCTTTTCGACGGGAGGGGCCGCCCCGGGTTTATAGAATGGGAGAGGGCCTACGGCTCTCTGTCTAGAATCGGGAGGGCGGCTTTATACGCCAAGGCACTATCCGTGGGAGCCCCCCTTCTCTTTCTCCACAAGGCCGCGTGGGCGGAAATCCCCGTGTACAGAGCCAGGGGAGGCGGCGACAAGGGGGTTTACTTGTTAATTGACAAGTCAGGCTCTATGTATGGAGCTGTTAAAGGCGTGGAGAAAATAGCCGTGGCCGCGGCCTACGCCATCGCGGCGCTGAGGAGGTTTAAAAACGTGGTCGTCCGTTTTTTCGACGCGGAGGTTTACGAGCCTATCAGCGACGTGGAAAAGCTCGTGGACGTCTTGACGAGAGTTGTGGCCAGCGGCGGCACGGATATCACAAAGGCAGTTGAGGCCGCTACAGAGGACGCAAAGAGCCGGAGGCTGGAGGGCTACACCCTGGCCGTGGTCACAGACGGCGAAGACGACAAGTTAAACCCAGTAGTGCTAAAAGAGGCCAGGGCTGTTTTTAAAGAGGTGTGGTTTGTGTTAATAGGCGATTCAAAGCCTCCGCCGTATGTCCGCGTCGCGAGGCTATTTCTTGGCGAAGACAGGCCTGGGGTCAACGCGGTAGAAGGCCCTCCCCGCGCCGTGTAGGGGGATGTTCACTTTCTTGAAGTCAAAGCCCCACTGGTCGGCAACGCCGGGGGCGGTCCAGACATCGAGAACTCTGAAAATGTAGAGCACCACCTCCCCCACCTCCACCTCTTTATACACCTCAGCCTCGTACGCGGCCAGGGCGCCGGACATCCTCGGCACATCTATTTTAGAAGAAGGCTCTAGCTTGACGCCGAATTGTGTCGCTTTGTCCACCTCCCTCCCGCTGGTCGTGCCCAGTTTGTAAATCAAATCGGCGGCGTCTATGGGCGGGACGTTGATAGTGGCGTATTTGTAGTGTCGCAGACACTGGTGGGTGTAAGACTCCTTGTCAACCGCCACCGCTATAGTTGGCGGCTCCTCCGAGACGGGAGTGTTCCAAGAGGCCGGCATGAGGTTAAAACGCCCGTTTGGGCACTTCGTCACAATGACGACAGTAGGCCTCGGGTGGAGCAGGCGGTAGAACTTTCCCTCATACATGTAGAGATAGGCGTCAATCTTTATAACACTAACGCCGGATATCTCAGTGTCTGAGTGGGTTGAGCTAATGGAGGAGGCTAGGGAGATTAGGCGTAGGGAGGCCGATTGGGACTTCATAAACAAGCTCCCTCCTAAATTGAAATACGCCCTAATATTCTACATAGAGACAGGCGATATTTACGTCGCATCGAGAATAGCGAATATGAAAGTGGAGGAGTTCGACGAGTTGAGGAGAAAGGCAAAGATACCAACGGTCTAATGGAGGCAATTGCCGATACTTCGTTTTTAATTGACTGGGCTCGTTATAGCAAACGCCACCTCTTACACGCCCTTTTTCAAGTAGTCAATATACCTGAGTCTGTTCTGGGCGAGATTTATAGTGAAAACACGCTGGGGTGGATTACTGAGGAGCTCGCCGCAGGTAGAATGGCGTTGTTTACTGAGACTGAAGACGTCATTACTTTAGCCAGACGTGTTATTTCTCTCTCCCGCTCGCTTCCCATGAGGGGAGTGGATCTGCCCGAGGCAATATGCCTCGTTGCAGGCCTTAAGTTTGGCTATGTTGTTTTGACTGAAAATGGAGGCGCGGCTATGGCGCCCAGCTTTATACAAGAGTTGAGCAACGTGAAGGTAATGCGCGCAATAGATGTGTTATATGAATTATCGCTACGCGGCGTATTGAACCTTAGGGAAGAAGTGGAGAGATATCAGCGGGAGACTGGGCATAGATTTGCAAAAAGAGATTTAAAGAGAATAGGCGTAGAGTAGTGTGGACAAGGAGTTCTGGCTTGCCTATATTGAAGAGGCTAGGGAGATTAGGCGTAGGGAGGCCGATTGGGACTTTATAGAGCGGCAGCCGGCGAGAATTAAATACGCATTGATATATTATATAAAGACGGGGGATTTCAGAACGGCAGCGAGGCTGGCCGGCGTGGGAGTTGAGGAGTTTTTAGAAAAGGCCAGAGAGGCCGGAATACCCCTTGTGTAATTACTTCTCTACCACTAGCGTGTAGGGCCCGCCCTCGTCTGCCTCTAGTATTTTCACGTCGTTTAACGCCATGAGCCTCCTAAGCATCATGTAACAGACGTAATCGTCGGTGATTATTTTAAACCTCGCGCCGCTGGGGGCGTTGGCCAGAACAGATGCCACGTTTTTAAGGGGGTCGGGACACTGCTGTCCGCTCACGTCGATGACCTCCATGACGCTTACCCCTTTATTGACTTAAAAGCTTTTACGAAGGTCGTTAGGACACCTCTTAACGACGGTAGGCCTCGGGTGGAGCAGGCGGTAGAACTTCCCCTCGTACATGTAGAAACAGGCGTTAATCTTTATAACACTGATGTCAGATATGTCAGTGTCCGACTGGATTGCACAGCCTTAACCGCCTTGGTCCCCGTCGCCTCTGTGGGCCGCTTTTATCCGCTCGTCGAATAGCTTGGCCTCGGGGCGTAGGTATACCCCGTCTGGCGTGTCGACTACGTAAAAGACGGCCTTCTTACCATCCGTGACACAGTAGGCCCTGCGGTCTGTCACAAAGCACGACATTGGCTTTCCCAGCCACTGCCCATCCCACCAGAAGGCCCTCCTCAGCGAGTATTCGTCGGTGGGGATTTCATGCCACTTTCCGTACTCCGCAACCGCGGCCCTAGCCATCTGGCACACGGCATGGTAGAGCTCAAGCCGGCTTATCACCTCCCCCTCTCTCCCCAGCGGCATAGGCCATTTAAAACAACTCCGGTACCAATCCCCGAGCGCTTGCAAGACTTGACGCCTCAACTCCTCTCACCTCCGCTCCTTCTCCCTCCTCCGCCTCTCTTCTAGCACGCGGGGCCAGTCCCGTATGTACCGCTCTATGGCCCGGGCGCAGTCCTCAGCCCTACGCCTTTGATAACAAAGTGTCTTGTCAACCTCCGCGCCGCCTACTAACACATAGGAGTCGTTGGTAATCTCCACTTCGTACTTGGCCGCCAGTTCATACAGCGCATCTGCGAAATACTGCGGAAGTCTGTCGCTTTTCTCCTCCCGCTCACCCCTCCCCCTGTACACCGCCATGTACTGCCTAGCCTTGGAGTCATAGGGCAGTACGTAACGTATATACACCCCCCTTACGTTTACCTCCATAACTACGGCGTCAAAGCCGTAGAAGGCCTTCTCTTGCAGACAGCCCCACGACACTCCAAAGCGGCGTGGGAGGGCGAAGGCCTCCGGGAGTGGCACCCGCTTGCACTTAGCCGCCTCAACGCGGGCCGCGGAGGCCTCCGCCTTGGAGGTCTTCAAAAAATCTAATAGGTTCATTACTCCCAGCCCTCCAGCATTTCGAATGCAATTACCAACCTCGCCCTCATAGCCTAACCCTGCCCCTCGCCTCTACCACAGCTTTGTACATGAGGACAGCCGCCTTCAGCGACGGCAACCGGCTTGTCGGTATTAGCCATCCGCTTGGCGGTTTCACCGCGCCCTCCACCAGCCTCCTGTTAACGGCCCATAGAGTGGCGTTGTGCTTATACAGGCCATGCCCTCCATGCACTATTGAAAAGCCCCTAGCGCCTTTCATTGCCACAACGTTTTTCAAGGCGGCGGGGCCAGGCCGCCAACAGCCCACGGCCAAAATCCCAGGCTTAAAAGCCCCACATCGCCTAATTTACGTTAACTAGCAAAATAAATATAACATTCAAGCTAAAGACAAATTTTTAAAAAAAAATACCGTACAGTTATGACGTCTCCGAAGGCGGCAGTAATAGCGGTGATAGCGGTGCTAAGCGCCTTAGCAATTGCGTTCATGTTGTGGCCCTCCCCCAGCGGGGCTAATTCACAGTTGGTTTTAAACGCCTCAGTGCTAGATAAAGTAGATATTGAAAGGGCGAAGGGCGAGGTGAGGAGGAGGTGGACTTCGGAGAATTTCTCCCGAGTGTTCGAGGAGGAGTATTACATAGACGCGGCACCTGTTAGGAATTTCACTGTGAGACCTGGCTACTATAGGTACGTGACCTCGCTATCTCCCCTATCAGATGGGTACATGTACTCGCGGTATGAGTTTAACG